>DTZQ01000001.1 GCA_012961305.1 Armatimonadota bacterium
AAACTGCACCTCACCCGCTGTCTGGATGAGTTGGGTTTGGATTACATCGAAGGCGGCTGGCCCAACGCCACCAACGAAAAAGATTGCGAGTTTTTCCGTCGGGCGCAAGCCTTGACCCTGCGGCAGGCCCGCCTGGTCGCTTTCGGCAGCACTCGTCGCAAAAACATCGCCGCCGCGGATGATTCTAACCTCAACTACCTCCTGGCCGCAGAGACAGCAGTGGTCACCATTTTCGGCAAATCCTGGGATTTGCACGTCACTGAAGTCCTCGGCACCTCGCGGGAGGAAAACTTGCGCATGATTGAGGACTCGGTGGCCTACCTCAAAGGGCACGGGCGGGAGGTGATTTACGACGCGGAACACTTTTTCGACGGCTACCGCGCCCGTCCCGAATACGCTTTGGAAACCCTGCGGGCCGCGGCGCGTGGGGGAGCCGATTGGATTGTCCTCTGCGACACCAACGGCGGAACTATGCCCTGGGAGATAGAGGCCGCCATCCGCGCCGCCCAGCGGACGGTGGAAGTACCCCTGGGCATCCACGCCCACAACGACGCCGGGTTGGGCGTGGCCAATACTCTGGTGGCCGTGCGGGCCGGCGTGCAGCAGGTGCAGGGCACTATGAACGGCTACGGCGAACGCTGTGGCAACGCCAACTTCTGTCAGGTCATTCCCAATTTGAAACTCAAACTGGGCTACGAGTGCGTCGGCGAGGAGCAATTGCAACAACTAACCGCCCTCTCCCGGCTAATTAGTGAGTTGGCGAACCTGCCCCCCGATGACCGCCAGGGCTACGTGGGAGCCAGTGCCTTCGCCCACAAGGGCGGAGCACACATTGACGGAGTGCTCAAAACCCAGGGTCGGGCTTTCGAGCACGTTCCCCCAGAGGTGGTCGGCAATCGGCGGCGACTGCTGCTTTCCGAGCAGTCGGGCACCAGCACCATTGTCGCCAAATTGGAGAACCTGGTTCCGGGCCTGGACAAGCGCGATCCGGTAGTCGCCCAACTGCTGGCCGAGGTAAAGGAGCGCGAATTTGAGGGCTACCAGTTCGAGGGGGCGGACGCTTCCTTTGAACTGCTGGCCCAGCGGCTGCTGAGGCAGTACGAGCCCCCGTTCAATTTGAAAGCCTTTCGGGTCATCGTCGAGCGGCGAGAGGATGGACGAATGTACTCGGAGGCCACGCTGAAAATGGACGTCCACGGGAGCGAATGTCACACCGTTGCCGAGGGAGATGGCCCCGTGCACGCCTTGGACCGCGCCCTGCGCAAGGCCCTGCGGGAGTTCTACCCCCACCTGGACGAAATCCAACTGACCGACTACAAAGTGCGGGTCCTGGACAGCCGGGCAGGCACGGCCGCCAGAGTACGGGTGCTCATCGAATCTTCCGACCGAGAGCGCACCTGGGGCACCTGTGGTGTGTCCCACAACATCATTGAGGCCAGTTGGGAGGCCCTGGCGGACAGTTTCGACTACGGTTTGCGAGGACAAAATGAGGGGAACGAAACTTGACAGTTCCAACAATTTGGGGTAGAATAGGGACAGGGGGAATTGCCGGTGAGAGGGAAACCATGCGCTTGGGCAAAGTCGTGGGCACGGTGGTAGCGACCCAGAAGGACGAGAACCTGGTGGCGGCCAAATTGCTGGTGATACAGGAAATGCAAGTGGACGGCACCTTGAAGGATTCCTACGTGGTGGCCGTGGACACGGTGGGCGCGGGCAAGGGGGAGGTCGTCCTGACCGTCAGCGGCAGTTCCGCCCGCCTGACCGCCTTTACCCGGGACAAGCCGGTGGACACCGCCGTAGTGGCCATCGTGGACTCGGTCGAAGTCAGGGGCGAAATTACCTACCAAAAGGCAGCCTAATGCGACGATGGGGAATTTGGTACTGGGTTCTGCTAATAGGGGCCACCAGTTGGGCTTGGGCGGCGGCGGAAGCGCGATATGGCCAGTGGCACCTGCAGGCCCGGAAACTGGGCGGCAAGCCGGGCTTGTTGTATGCGGTGGGCGAGGTGGTGGTGACCGGCCAGCGGGTCGGCCGGGTGCAGGCCGAGGTAAAACTGACCGCGCCGCGGGTAACTTATCAGGTCGGCAAAGGCCCGGACGGAAAAACTACTTTGGTGACCATTACCGCAGAGTCAAAGGTGCATTTCGAGGCGGATTACCTGGAACCGGCGGCCGCAGAAGGAGAGGAGCCAACGCCGGTGCATGTGGAAGCCGAGGGAGTGTACGCCCTCTACCGGGAGGAGACCCAGAGCATTGAACTGCGGGGCTCGCCCAACTCCCCGGTCGTAGTAACCGTAACCTATGGGCGAGGGGAGAGCGCCCAGACGGTCACCGCTACGGCTACGGAGAGCATCACCTATTGGCTGGATGCCGAGGCCGAAATAGAACTCCCCCCGGAGTGAGTCTCGGAGCCCTGCCCTGCAGAGCGTATCCGGGTGGAAGGAGGTGGAGAAATGAGCCCTCCTTCAGGTCAAATGTTACTGGAAACCCAGGACTTAGTTAAACGCTACAATGGCCGGGAAGTAGTCAAGCAGGTCAGCATCAACCTGCGCACTGGCGAAATCGTGGGCCTGCTGGGG
>DTZQ01000002.1 GCA_012961305.1 Armatimonadota bacterium
AACATTCCCGCTCGTGCCAGTTGGCAGTAGGCCAGAGGTCACTAACCGTAGGAACTCGCGGTTCCTCCCGCTCCAGCCGGACTTTCAGCACTACCCGATGATGGCCAACCTGCTTGGTGAGCGAACCTAAGTGATAAACTACTTCCAAGTGGGTAAGGTAATCCACGCCGGCGATGAAGCAGAGGTAATCCATTTGATAATCGGGGTGGTCGCGGAGGAATAAGCAAATGTCCCGCAGAACTGCAGGCTCTACCACCAAGGTGGGTAACTCATGCACTACTGTATATTCCCTAATGGCGTCGCCAAACTTCTCCCGCAGAACACTCTCCAGGTTTTCCAAAGAGGCCACTACTTCCATTCAAACGCCCCTTTCCGCCAAGCGTAGAGCCATCCAATCAGTAGAATGCCTAAAAATACCATCATCTCCCCAACGGCAAAGAGGCCCCATCCCTCTCGGACCAACTTGCGCAGGATAACCGCCCAGGGAATAACAAACAGGGTCTCAATGTCGAAAATAACGAAAATCAGGGCGAAAATGTAGTAAATGACCCGAAATTGCACCCAGGCATCCCCGATGGGCTGTTCTCCACATTCGTAGGGAGTCAACTTCTCCCGCGTGGGGTGATGGGGTCGCACTAACCAGGAAAACCACAGGGTGACGGTTACGAACCCCACTCCCACCAGCAGAAAAATGGCCACGCTGGTGTAATCGCTGATTACAGGCATGGTTTTACTCCCGTCCCGGGAGGGTACTAAAGTGCCTGACCCCAGAGAAGTATTATGGCACAGGAGCAGTAAATTGTCAATAGGACCGGAGGTTCTTTTTACTCTGCGGTCAGGGGATTATCGGTTTCCAAGAAACTGCGCCGGACCATCTCCCGCAGGAAAGGATGCTTCGTCAGCGGTATCTGATGATTGGGCCCCAGTCCCGCCGCCGCACTTAAAGCCAATTGCACCGCTTTTTCCTCTTTGGCCCGCTGGAGCAGCAGGGCCTGCCCCTGTAAACGCTGGCGCAGTCGGGCAGCCAGGGCATCGTCTACCGCCCGCTGGAGGAATTGAGTAATTATTCCTTTGCGCTCGTTGGCGGCGAAGCGGTGACCTTCTACCCGATGCCAATGGCGCACTAAGCCGGGCACCCCTTCCAAGGAGAAACGCCAGGTGACGAACTCCGGTCGGGTAAGCAACTGAGCGGTTTCCTCCAGCCGCCGAGGATAAGAAGGAGGTTCTAAAGCCAGGGGCACCCGCTCCAGCCGGCGCCGCCCGCGACAAAAAGAAAGCACCTCGGGGTATATTGAGGGTAACTCCCGTCCCTGGGCTCGAGCAAGTTGGGCTGCCTCTTCTAAAGCGGAGAGGCAATAGCCTACGGACATCTCAAAGGGCACAAACCCCTCCGTCCGCCATTGCCGCAGGAGCCGTCGCAGGTCGCTGCGGGTTTGTCGCTCTCGCAGTTCGCAAGAGAGCAAACCGCGCGTATCGTCATGGTTTACCCGCACCCAATTCAGCCGCCCGTCAGAGCGTTCCCGGACCACTAACAGTCGCTGTTCCCCATCGCCCCGGAAGTTCGTGGCGTAGGCTCGGTACAGGGGAAGTTCGGCGGCCGGTACAGCGGGAGGAGGTGCAGGGGTCGGAGTGGCTTGCAAATGCTCAATAATTCGGCGCACCCGAATTTTCAAGCGCTTGCGAGGGGCCCTCTGGCGGTATTGCTCCAGCCGGGGGAGGTCGTCAGGCGTAGCCAAACGTTCGAGGCCGGCCAATACGGCTGTAGCCAAGGGCACACTCTCAGTCTCCAGCAAGGGCCAAAACAACCGCAACGCCCGCCGGTCGCCCTCTGCTGCCAATTGCTCCACCAGAGCCAACTGACGTTCCTCGGAAAGTGAGCGGAAGGCCTCAACGTAGGTGGGCAGGTTGTCCTCGTCCTCCAGGGCTACCAAGATGTAACTGGGAGGGCGGTCAAATAGCCTTGCGGCCCGTTCGCGCCGACCTTGCTCCCTCATTTCCGGGGAAGGTGCGGCTCCCAAGGAGTGAAGAACTGCCTCTAAAGAAGAACGAGATTCCTCTGGCAAATCGGGGTCAGCCAATTGCTTGCGCAGGGTCTGAATGGTTAACCTACCTCCCATCTCCCGCAGTAGGAAGGCCGCCATTTCCCGCTCTTGCGGGTCGGGGGATTGCAGCATATTGACGAACAGGGGCACTAACTGAGTACGGGCGCGGCGGAAACGGCGAAGAATGCCTTCTATCCCTGCCTGGTCAGGGTTGGCAGCGAAAAGGACCTCCAGGGCTGCATCTACTTCCTGCCAACTCAGCCGCCGGGAAAATACCCGTCGGTGGGTTCGAATCCGGTGAGCCATAGGCGTTCAGGATGCTTCCATTTTCTGTTTTAGCAGTTGCTCTACCAACTGGGGATTGGCCTGGCCGCGAGTGGCCTTCATAACTTGGCCAATGAGGAACCGAATAGCCTTGGTCTTGCCCTTGCGGTAGTTCTCCACTGCGTCTTGGTTTTCGGCTATCACCTGCTCACAAATTCCCTCCAAAGCGCTGGTATCAGTAATTTGGCGCAGGCCCTCCCGTTCGATAATGCTCCGGGGAGCATCGCCCGTGGCGAACATCTTTTCAAATACTTCCTTGGCGATTTTGCCGCTGATGGTGCCTTCCTCAATGGTCTGGAGCAGTTCCACCAGATGCTGGGGACGGATTTTACATTCGGCGATTTCCAGGTGGGCCGCATTGAGCAGGCGCGAAAGGTCTCCCATCATCCAGTTGCTCACCGCCTTGGGGTCTCCGCCCAAGCGTACGGCCTCCTCATAGAAATCGGCCATTTCCCGCGTAGCCGTAAGAACCCCTGCGTCATAGGTCGGAATGCCATACTCGCGCACGAAGCGAGCGCGACGGACAGAGGGCAGTTCGGGAAGGGAGGCCCGCAGGCGTTCTAACCGCGCATCGTCAATTATCACCGGCACAAGGTCGGGTTCGGGGAAGTAGCGATAATCTTTAGATTCCTCTTTGGTGCGCATGGCCTCGGTGACCCCCCGTTCTTCATCCCACAGGCGCGTTTCCGGCACCACTCGCTCTCCCCGCTCCCACAGCCCCGTCTGGCGCTTGATTTCGTACTCCACGGCCCGCAGCACGGTGCGAAAGGAGTTGAGGTTCTTTATCTCCGCTCCCCGTATTCCGATTTGGGTGCTTCCCTGGGGACGCACACTCACCCCGGCCTCGAAGCGCAGAGAGCCCTGTTCCATCCGGCAGTCGGAGATACCGCAGTGCATTAGGATTTCCCGAATGGCAACCATGTAGGCGTGCAGTTCGTCCAAACTGTGCATGTCCGGCTCGCTGACAATTTCCAACAGTGGCACCCCCGCCCGGTTCAGGTCCACCAGGGAAATGGAGGGGTCGTGCTCCGGGTGCAGCAACTTCCCCGCATCCTCCTCCAGGTGCACATCCGCAATGCGCACCCGCTTGGTCTGGTCGTTGACCTCCACATCCAAGTAACCCTGATAGCCTAAAGTCAAGCCCTTTTGGGAAATCTGGTAGTTTTTGGGGAG
>DTZQ01000003.1 GCA_012961305.1 Armatimonadota bacterium
AAGTCGCGGGTGTTAATGGAGGGGTGCTGGTCTTTTTGGTTTGGCGGGTTGCGGTCAGTCCAGGTCAGATATGCCTCTCCCGCCGGGCCGCTGAACACCCTTTGGGCGAATCCCTCCGCCACTACCTGTCCTGTTCCGTCCAACTGCTGCAGCCGCCACACCTCCGCCCTCGGGGCCGTCGAGGGGAGGGGAAGTTGGAGGAGGCGCGCAGGCACCGGCGTTTTCGGCGGCGGCACGGCCACATCCAGGGCCGGCCCAACCGGCGGTGGGGAAGCCAGGAGGACAACCTCCTGCTGGCCATCTAACACCGTGTAGCGCCGGCGGGGCACTACCCGCACTCGCAGGCGGGTGTTGCCTGGGGGGACGGGGAAGGATTCCGTTCGGCTCGCGGTTTCCCCAACTGTTAGGCGCGGGAGGTTCCAGACCACCAACGGCGGGCTGCTCCGCCGACGGGGCCGGACCAGCCTCACTTCCACCTGCACGTGCCGGGCGTCCATGTTGCCCACATTGGTCAGCCTCACCTGGAGGGATGCTTCCTTTCCCGCCTGCGGAGTGGGCGGGGTGAGGGCCAGGTCCGTCACCTTGATGACGGGGGCCAGGAAGTAATCGTAGCACAACTGGTCGGCAACCTCCAGCAGGCCCGGTGGGGTGGCGGCGGCGTGGAAGAAAGCCACTCCTCCCACGGCGGGGGCAGCCCGTTTGAGGTAAATGAACTGCTGGCGCAACTGCTCCGGGGTTAAGTCCCGCCGTGCCCCTGCCTCGCGAGAATTGATGCCCAGTCCCAAGGCCGTTTTGGACAGTACCCCTGCGGTGCGAGCAGCCCGCAGGGCAGCATCGAACCGTTCCACATTGAAGCCCAAGTAGTTGAGGTACACCTCGGGCAGGAACAAATCCACCACTTCGCGCAGTTGGGGCCAATACTCGTAGCCGCCGGAAAACCACATGGCCAGAAAATTATCCGGGTGCCGCTCCTTTACCGCCCGCGCAGCGGCCACGAGTTTGTCCCCCACCCCCGGAGCGAACTCATCCACAGCCACCGCCGGGGCCTTCAACCAGTGGTCAATGAACCACTCCAAGGGCCGCTCTCGGTAGCACATCCCGCCCACCCAGGCGCAGGGGATGACTCCGCGCCGTTGCCAGTAGTCCCGTTCCTCCGGCGGTACAGTAAGGGCCACGTTGATGTGCCGCAGGGAGGGGACCTCGTGATACCAAGCCAGATAGACTCGGCGGGCCACCACCGGCAAGTCGAGCAGGACGGTATTGTTGCCTGCGGGGTCGTGGGCAGCAGAAATCCTAAAAAGCAGTTCGTAGGGCCCAGTTTGTTTCGGCCTCCAGTGGAATTCAACGGTATGGGCCCCGCCGGGAGCCAGAGGGGGCACCGGCTGCGGAGGGCCTAAGGGCCTTTCCTCCCAGTAACAAAAAGCGCGGCCTCGCACCCGAGCAGGCGGAGAGGCTGTGTCCCCAAGGTTGCGCACCGTGACCTGCAACTTTACCCTTTCCCCCCGCACCGGGATGGCCACGGATTGGCTCAGGTCGGAGGGAGAAAGGGCCAAATCCGGTCCGGCGAAGGTTAGAACGGCCACCAAAATCTTTGCCAACATGTTGGTCGGCCTCCGAAGGGAATAAGTTCCTACCTTGACCAATTGGGCAACATGCGGTATAAATATAGCACAGGGGAGAAGTTTATGCAAGGGCAGACGCCTGGGGAAAGGAAAAAATGGAAGGGAGGAAAATAAAGCGGGAAAAGAACCGACGGGCTTCGGTAGTGGCCGGTTTCTTAGGCTGGGTGCTGCTGACCGGAGTTTACGGAGAACAGGCGGTCAAGGGTCAGGCGGAGCCCTCATCGCCGGCCGAGAGGGAACCGGTAGTGCACCAGCAGCGGGCGGGGGAGGCCCGCCGGACGGCAAAGCGGCGATTCCTAACTGCAATAGCCGGGGGAGCGGGAGCGATGGTGCTGCTGGGCTTGGGCCTGAGATTGGCCGGGCGGCGACGAGCCCAGCGTGAACATCGGAGGGAAACGGGGCAGGCCTGGGCTCAGCAGCAGGCTTTGGCCGACCGGCTGACGGACGTACAGCGGAGGTTGGCCATCCAGCCGGCGGCTGCTGCTCGCACCAAATTTGAAGCGGCCGAGTTGGCCTTTTTTGAGGCCCTCGAAGCCCTGCGGCCAGTGGAGGCAGGGAATCTGAATGACTGGGCCCGCGTGCACCGAGCCCAACGCCTTCTAACAGAGGCAGAGGAGAACCTAACGGCGGCGGAGGCGCAGTTGGCGAAGGCAGAAGCAGCGGCTCCGTCCCCGCCGGAGAAGGTCTGGGCCTGTTTCTTCTGCTCTCGACCGTTAACCGACCCCTATGCGGGGAACTGCGTGGAACTGCGCGCGGGCGGGGAACGACGTTTGGTCCTCTGCTGTCTTAGGTGCAGCCAGACCTATCGGCGCCGCGGCTCCCCGCCCGTGCGAGTGGTACGGAGGGGAGGGAAAATGCTCCACTGGGCGCAGGTGGCCACCTACGACCCCTTTTACGACCTCTATCACGATGACCGCCACGGGTGGGAGTTCGCGCCGGTGAGCGAGTTGGAAGGGGCGCTGTTCGCCCCGGAATCCTGCGTGCTACTGTTCGTAGAGGCGGCGGAGCGGCCGGATTTCATCCTGCGATTGTAAGGGGCCAAATCATGTCCGAACGCACGGACCGCATTTCGCCTTTTTTGGTGATGGAGATTTTGGAGCGGGCGGCGGAACTGCGTCTGCGGGGGGAGGAGGTCATCAGTTTGGAGGTGGGAGAGCCGGACTTCCCTACGCCCGCGTGCATCGTGGAGGCCGGCTTGGAGGCCCTGCAGGCCGGGCGGACGAAATACACCTCCAGTCTGGGCCTGCGGGAACTGCGGGAGGCCATTGCTGAGCACTACCGCCGCACCTACGGCGTCACGGTCTCCCCGGAGCAGATAGTGGTCACGCCGGGTTCCTCGCCCGCCCTGCTGCTGACCTTTGCGGCCCTGTTGGAGCGCGGAGATGAGGTGCTGCTGCCCGACCCCGGCTACGCCTGCTACCCGAACTTCGTTCGTTTTGTGGACGGAGTGCCGCGTCCTTTTCCGGTGCAGGCAGCGGAGGGATACGATTACGACTTAGACCGCCTGCGGGCCGCCTGCACACCGCGCACCCGGGTGTTGCTGGTCAACTCTCCGGCCAACCCGACCGGGGCCGTGTTGCCGCGGGAAACTCTGGCCCGGCTGCCGGAGTTGGGCCTGTGGATTGTGTCCGATGAAATCTACCACGGGCTGGTCTACGAGGGCCGGGCCCATTCCATTTTGGAGTTCACCGACCGCGCTTTCGTCCTGGACGGCTTTTCCAAGCGTTATGCCATGACCGGCTGGCGGTTGGGCTACGTAATCGCGCCCAAGGAGTTCGTCCGGGCCCTGCAGAAATTGGCTCAAAACCTGTTCATTTCAGCCTCGGAGTTCGTGCAACTGGCTGCCCTGGCCGGCCTGCGCGCGGCCGGGTCTGAGGTGGCCCGGATGGTGGCGGAATATGACCGCCGGCGGCGGTTTCTCATCCCCCACCTGCGGGAACTGGGCTTGGGGGTGGAACGGGAGCCGACGGGAGCCTACTATGTACTGGCCGATGCCCGGCGGTTCACCACCGACTCCCTGCGGTTCGCGCGGGAACTGCTGGAGCGGGCTAAAGTGGCGGTCACGCCGGGCATTGACTTTGGCCGCAACGCTGAGGGCTACCTCCGCTTCAGTTATGCCAACTCGCTGGAGAACATTGCCGAGGGCCTGCGGCGGCTGGGGGAGTACCTGAGCCACCGCTGAGGAAAACACTCATGGGTCGGGAAACGAAGGGAAACTCTGTCTATTTTGCCTGGCGGCGCGAGGAGACGCTTCTCCTGAGCGTGGCGGGGGGCTTGATGGTCCTCTTTGGCCTGGTGACGAAAGATGCGCCCGTCAACCTGCACGTCAGGACGTTAGCCCTGCTAATGTTTGGATTGCTGATGGCGGGCTACCTTCTGTGGGCCGCAGGAGCGTGGGTGGAATCGTGGCGGCGGGCAGTGGCGGCTGACCGACGGTGGGTGTGGTGGCTGGCCCTGGGCCTGTTGGGGCTGGGGTGGTTTTACGCCCTGGCTACGGGACAGTTGGTAGACGCCGTTGGGGAGAGAATCCGGTGGGAAGTATTAGTGCGGCTGTCGCTGTACGTGATGGCACCTACCGCTGTGTTTGTCCTCTGGCCGCCGCGGGAGCCAGGTCTGACCTGGGCGGATGGCCTGGTCATTCTGCTGATTTGGTTTCCAGTGGAGTTCGACTGGCTGCCGCGCCTCGACCTGCCGCCAGGGGGGCCAGCGGATTTGTCCCTCTTGCTGGCCCTTAACCTGGTGCTGTTTCTGTTTCTCGTGGCCCGGCCCCTGGACCTGGGCTACACTTTTCGGGTGCGAGGGCGGGAGATGGGGGTGGGAGTGCTGTGCTTTTTGGGCTTTGCGGTGGTGGGCCTCCCGGTGGGGTTTGCCCTGGATTTCATCGCCTGGAACCCGAGGGTAACCTCTCTGTTAGATGTGGCGGCCAAGGGCCTGTACATTTTCCTGTTCACCGGACTGGTGGAGGAACTGCTCTTTCGGGGTCTAATTCAAAACCTGTTGGAAAAGCGGCTGCGGGGGCGGCACGCGGCGCTCGTCGCTTTGTTTCTAACGTCAGTTGTTTTCGGCCTGGCTCACCTGAACAACCGCGAGCGCATGGAAGGTCTGCCCGGGCCCAACTGGCGCTACGCGCTGCTGGCGACTTTGGCCGGTTTGGCCTATGGCGCAGCCTGGCTGCGCACGCGCAAAATCGTCCCCGCAGCCCTGACCCACACCCTGGTAGATTGGATGTGGGTGTTGTGTTTCACCGCGGATTAGAAGGGAGCCGGGGTCGGGCATTCCTCCTCCAAAGTCAAAAGTTTTCATGGCCTCGGTCTCCCGCGGTTTGCAATTTCAGATTGGAGGTGGTCTATCCTGCGGCGAAGTCCAGAACTACCTTAAGCACTCCATCCTGCTTGTGCAGGAACATCTCAAAGGCCCGTTGGGCCTGGGTCCAGGGCAAGCGGTGGGTCAAAAGGGGCCGCACCTCAATCCGGCCCTGCATTATCATATCCATCGCCAGCGGGTAGTCCTTGGCCGCCTCGGGAGTGACAGAACAGACCAAAGTGAGGTTGCGGTAGAATAGTTCCTTGAAGCGCAGCGGGTAAATTTCTTCGTCCGGCACTCCGAAGGCCAGAATCGTCCCCCCGGGCCGCACGAGGTCAATACAGGTGTTGAGCGTTTCCAGATTGTGCCCTACCGCCTCGACCACCAAATCGGCCATCTCTCCGCCGGTCAACTCCCGCACGGCCTCGACGGGGTCTTCGCGGGTCACATTGACCGTGTGGGTGGCTCGCATTTTCTCCCGGGCGATTTCCAAGCGATAGTCCAAAAGGTCGAGGCCAATGACCGTTTTGGCTCCCAAGTTGCTGAGGAAATGGTCTAAGAGCAAGCCCATGGGCCCCTGTCCCAACACTACGGTGTGGGCGTGCAGCAGGTTGCCCAATTTACGAAAGGCCCAGATGATTGTACCCAACGGCTGGGCCAGCAGGATAACTTCTAAAGGCTCGAACTCAGGCAAAGGTGCGGTGGCGTGGGCAGAAGCCAGAAAATACTCCCCCAATCCCCACTGCTTCAGGGGAAAGGCCAGCACCCGGTCACCCTCCCGGAAACGCGGAGAAGTGGAAGCCACCACCGTGCCCACACATTCGTGCAGCGACAACCCCGGCGGCAAGGGATAGGAAGGAAACTCCCGCTGGAAAAAGGGCAAATCACTGCCGCAAAGGGTTCCCAACTCCACCCTGACCAAGACATGGTCGGGGCCTGCCTCCTGTGGGTCAGGCCGGGGAGCCTCGACCAATTCGATAGTTTGAGGAGCCACAATTTGTGCCGCTTTCAAGGCTTTACTCCTAAAACCTAATTGCGTGAAACGGGTAGTCTACCCCCTTTGGGTTGATGCTCTCTTCTCACCGCCAAGGCGCTGAGGGCGCAGAGTTTTTCGGCCTCCTCTGGGTCTCTGCGGTGAAACGGCAAAGCAGTTGGGTATCTCACCACCATAGGGGGAGACCACCTGAAACGTAACCGCGTAGAATTTGAAATTCGGAACGCCTTGCTCCGTCAGGACGTGTTGACTAATTGTACTCCGAAAATCAAGGTTTTATCAAGCGGAACCGCAACCGGGTGAGGGAGCAGGCGGGAAAGGTGTAAGTCAAGCCCTTAGCCTGGGCCTTTATTGTGCTCTCCCTTAACTTTACTTCCCCCGGCCGCTCCCAGGTGTTCCGGGCCATATAGTCGGAACCAGTGAGGGTTTGGACGAAAACCTCTGTTTGGGCGGGGAGGTCGGCCAGCACGATTTCCGCGGCCAAAGCATCCGTGGGATGACGGTTTGTAACCAGTAGGTTCAACTCCTCGCCCGCATCGTCAAGCAGGGCCACGGCGTCCAAGTAAGGCGCATTCCGCACTGCAGGCAGGTTGTGGAGGCGGAGCACGGAGAAGTGCGGAGTGGTCACCCTCACCCGCACCGGCCAGCGGCCCGGCTGGGTGGCGTACAGCCGACGGGCCCAGTAGACTGGGTTGGGATAGACAATCTCCCGCTCCTTGCGCAACCCCCCGCCGTGGTTGACCAGGGCCGAATGGGTGATGAGTTCCACCAAGTCACCCAGGCGGATGGCCGTGTTCACAATGCCGGCCCAGAACAGGGCCTCTGAGAGGGTGCTGTTGTTGGGCAGGTTGGGTTTGTTGGTGAAAATCTGCAACTCGGTGATGGCCAGCCGAGGTCTAACCCCGCCCTGGGCCATCTGCCGCCCCAAGGCCTGTAAATGTCCCTCGTACCATGTCGGATAGGCCATGAGGGAGCGAAATACCGTTTCCGGTGGGGTGTCGGCCGGCACGCCGCCCCCGATGAGGGTGTGAATGGACAGGGAATGCAGAATTTGCGCATCGCGCTGGATAATCGGCCCGTTCCAGGCGGCATGTTGGCCGTTGGCAATGAACAGAATGTCCGGGTCCCGGGCCCGCATAGCCTGGTAAAATTGGGCATAGCGTTCCGCATACTCCGGGGCGGTGCAGTGGCCAATCTGCCAGTGGCCGTAGAGTTCGTTGCCAATCTCCCAAAATTTCACCCCATAGGGCTCTGGATGTCCATTTTTCGCCCGCAGTGCTCCGTACTCCGTATCCGGGCCGCCGTTGCAGTATTCCACCCACTGGGCCGCTTCCTCTGGGGTTCCGTCGCCGGCGTTGACGCAAATCAGCGGCTCGCAGCCGACGAGTTCACAAAAGGCCATAAACTCATCCGTGCCCACGTGGTTGGGCTCGTCGCGGTTCCAGGCGGGGTTGAGGCGGATGGGCCGCTCGTCCATCGGCCCTACGCCCTCCTTCCAATGGTAGCCGGAGGCGAAGTTCCCGCCCGGATAGCGCAGCAGGGTGAGGTTCGACTCCCGCAAGAGGCGCACCACGTCGGGGTCGAAGCCCCGCTGGTGGTCGGCCGGAAAGAGGAAACACTGGTCCAGCCAAAGGGTGCCCGGCTCTTGCAGGCCCAAGGTGAACCGCAACACCTGGCCCCGGGCCACTCCTTCCCTCTGGAGGGTGAAACGCAGGGTGTGCCGCTGCCACTCCCGGCTCAAACCGGTCAGGGTGCCGCCGCCCAGTTCTTGCCCTTCTAAGGTGCGCACGGCTACATGCAGGGTTTTCACCGTCCCCTTAGCCCAGAGGCGGAGTTCGTAATCTCCCGTGCGGTGCAGGGGCAGGAACAGCGGCTGCTGCAGGCCCACCTCGGGAGTGCTCAGGGCCCGCACCACGATTTTCTGGGCAGTGTCAGAGTTGATGCGGTCGGCGTCCAAAGAGTAGGTCACCTCGCCCCCGCCGTAACGGGCCCAAGCGTAGGCAACGCCCTGCCGGTAACTCTCCACCAGGCCGGGCAGGTTCAGGTAACGCTCGATTTGCCGCAAGCGCTGCTCTCGCGCGGCCTCCCCCCGCTGGCCGAAATACTTTCCGGGCTCAAACCCGGTGTTCCAGAGCACCTGTGCCCACATGCCGTTGTAGATGTTGCGGCCCAGGTGTTCCGTGAACTTGCCGTAGAGGTACGGAGAAACGGGCGTTTTTCGCCGCTCGGCGGTGAACACCTCTATTCGCGCCCGCTCGCCGGCGACGAACTCCACCACTGGTTGTGCAGGGGATGTTCCCATTCCGCTCCCTCCCTCCATCAGGAACAGGCTCAAACTCAGTCCCAGAATCCCGCAGAAACGCATGTCAACTCTCCTCGCCCAGAGTTCAAACTCTGGGCTACCTTTACCAAACCAACGGAAGTTGGTTCAGTCGGTTTCAAACCGACTTGGTGAGCGTAGCTTGACACT
>DTZQ01000004.1 GCA_012961305.1 Armatimonadota bacterium
GATTTCCTCCGGCGTGCGGTGCACCGTTCCCCCGGTGCGCATGACCGTGCCGAAAATTTCCGCCAGGCCCACTTTGTCCAAAGGTTCGTAAATGCTGCCCGTGCGGATGCGGGCGGTGAGGTTAATGAGGGGCAACTCGTGGTCTTCCATCAAGTACAGGCGCATGCCGTTGTCCAGCCTGATTTCCTCCGCCTGGGGAGGGTGGAACTCCAGGGCCGGGAAGGTAAGGCCCGAGGGCGGAAGGGCTTGCCCTAAGGAGGGCCAGAGGAGCAGTAAAACCAGGCCCAGAAAGGGAGCCGAGCGACGTTGGGAAAGGGGTTTCATCCTTTACCTCCTACCTTTGTTTTCCTCACTAACACCGCCACCGTGCGGTTAGCGGGGATAAAGTAGCGATTGACAGCCGCCTGGATTTCCTCCGGGGTTACGGTCTCAATCACCTCGGGATAGGTAGTTAGGTAGCGCCAGTCGCCCAGAAGGGCTTGGAAATAGGAAAGTTGGTCGGCCAAACCCCGATTGGAATTGAGACTGCGGATGAAGGCTGCCCGAACCTGATGACGAACCTTCTCCAGTTCCCAGTCGGGCACGGGTTCGCTCTGCAGACGTTCCATTTCCGCGTAAATGGCCTGCTCCAACTCCTCTGTGGTATGGGGATGACGAGGCGTGGCCCCGATGACGAACAGATTGTCGTAGCGGGCCCCCGGAGAACCGTTGGAGGTCCAGGCCGAAACGGCTATCTGTTGCTCTTCGATGAGGCGGCGGTAGAACCGAGAAGTGCGGCCGGTGGAGAGGATGGCATCCACCACGTCTAAGACGTAATCGTCGCGGTGGGGAGCCGTAGGCTTGTGATAGCCGATGAGCAGTTGCGGCTCTGCGTCGAACTCGACCGCCACCCGCCGCTCACCCATTTGAGGCGGCTCTCGCGTAACCGTGCGGCGCGGGATGTTCTGGGGAGGGATGGGACCAAAGTACTTCTCCATCCAGGCGATGACCTGCTCCGGCTGGAAGTCGCCCACGAAGGCCACCACCGCGTTGTTGGGAGCGTAGTAGCGGTGCAGAAACTCTTTCACTTTGGCCTTGGGCAGGAGGGCGATGTCCGAGGCCCAACCAATGATGGGCACGCCGTAAGGATGGGCCAGGAAGGCAGTAGCCAGAAACGTTTCGTAGAGTTTGCCGAAGGGCCGAGTGTCAGTGCGCTGGCGGCGTTCCTCCAACACCACTTCCCGTTCGGAGTAAAACTCGCGCAGCACGGGGTTCCGCATCCGGTCGGACTCCAGCACCATCCACAGTTCCAATTTATTGGCCGGCAAACTCACCGTGTAAGTGGTGAAATCCTTGCTGGTACTGGCATTGAAGCCGACCCCACCCGCAGCGGAGTAGATTTGGTCCAATTCGTTCTTGATGACGTACTTTTGGTGCTCCTGCTGTTTCTGACGCAGTTGCTCCTCCAGGCGCCGGATTTTGTCTTTATCCGCTTTATCCCCTTTGGCCCGCTCGGCGTCCAGTTCTTCCCCTAAGCGGTCAATCTCCTCCAGCAGGGGCTTCTCGGCGGCGTAATCACGGGTGCCGATGATAGCGGTGCCTTTGAAGAGCATGTGCTCCAGGAGGTGGGCCGTGCCGGTGTAGCCGGTTACCTCGTCCACCGCTCCCACTTTCAAACGCATGGTAATGGAGACCACCGGGGCCTGGTGGCGTTCGTACGTTAGAATTTGCATTCCATTGGGGAGTTGGTGCTCGCGGACTTTCTCTTCGAGTTCCAACTCCTGGCCCAACGCTGCTCCCCAAAGCAACACCAGCGCCAGGCCCCAGAACCACCAACGTTTGCGCATAGGGCTTAATTCCTCCCTTTGTCCTCGTCCCGGTTAATTATACCACCATTCTTCCTGGAGGTCAACGGTGCAGGAAATTGCGCAGCAAATCCAGGCCCGGCTTGGTCAGGATGGATTCGGGGTGGAACTGGACGCCTTCCACGGGCAGGGCCTTGTGTCGCAGGCCCATGATTTCGTTCCAGTCTGTCCAGGCCGTAATTTCCAGACAGTCAGGCAGGGTCTCCCGTTCCACAATGAGGGAATGGTAGCGCACGGCCTCAAAGGGGTTGGGCAGGCCGGCGAAAATTGTCCGCCCGTCGTGGTAAATGAGGGAGGTCTTGCCGTGCATGAGCCGGGGGGCGCGAACCACCCGCCCTCCGAACACCTGCCCAATGCACTGATGGCCTAAGCATACCCCCAGGATGGGTACCTTCCCGGCGAAGTGACCAATCACTTCGCAGGAAATGCCTGCCTCGTTGGGAGTGCACGGGCCGGGGGAAATCACGATGTGCTCAGGGCGCAGACCCTCAATTTCCTCCAGGGTCACTTTATCGTTGCGGAACACGCGAATGTCTGCCCCCAACTCGCCCAAGTACTGGACCAGGTTGTAAGTGAAGGAATCGTAGTTGTCAATCATCACCAACATAGTGGACCTCCTCTACTCCAATCCCCTCTCAGCCAGTTCAATGGCTTGCAGCAGGGCCTTAGCCTTGTTCACGCATTCCTCATGCTCGCGCGTGGGGTCTGAATCGGCCACAATGCCCGCGCCGGCCTGGATGTAAGCCATGCCCTGGTGCACTACTATGGTGCGGATGGTGATGCAGGTGTCCATGCTGCCGGAGTAACTGAAGTAACCGATGGCTCCGGCATAGGGGCCGCGTTTGGTCGGTTCCAGTTCCTCGATGATTTCCATGGCCCGAATTTTGGGGGCGCCGGTGACCGTCCCGGCGGGGAAACAGGCCCGCAGCACGTCAAACTGGTCACAGTCGGCCCGCAATTTACCCACTACGTTGGAGACGATGTGCATCACGTGGGAGTACTTCTCGATGACCATGAGTTCGTCCACTCGCACGCTGCCGTATTCGCTCACCCGGCCCACGTCGTTGCGGCCCAAATCCACCAGCATAATGTGCTCCGCCCGCTCCTTTTCGTCGGCCAGCAGTTCTCGCATCAGGGCCTCATCTTCCTCCGGGGTGGTTCCTCGGCGGCGCGTGCCCGCAATGGGGCGCAAGCGGATGTGGCCCTGCTTTTCGGTGACCAAGATTTCTGGCGAGGACCCGACGATGAACAGGTCGCCGTAGTTCAGGTAGTACATGTAGGGCGAGGGATTGATAGACCTGAGGGCCCGGTAAACCTCAAAGGGAGCGGTGGTGAGGGGCACGGCAAACCGCTGGGAGAGCACGGCCTGAATGATGTCTCCCGCAGCGATGTACTCCTTGGTGTGCCGAACCACCGCCTCGAACTCCGCCGGGGTGA
>DTZQ01000005.1 GCA_012961305.1 Armatimonadota bacterium
CCTCTGCCGGTCTTTCCTCCGGGGTTGTAGGTGTTTCTTCAGCAGCCTCCGGGGCAACAGTGGGTAGTCGCTCGGTCGGGACCGTTGCCTCCGAAGGAAGAGGCAGCCGAGGGGTCAGTTGGGTAGTCACCTCCGGGGCGGCAGGGGGAGGGGCATAAACTTCCTCCACCTGTCGTTCTACAATTTCGCACCCCCCCATAGTCAGCGCTACCGTCAACAGGGCAAAAGTTGCCTTTTTCATGGGTTTTCTCCTTCTTCCCCCAATTCCCGAACCCATTCGTTTACCGCTCTTGACCTCCCTGTGCCCATTGCGAGGGTCTCTCCTTCTGAGAAAGGGCAGGGATAGGAGCGGGATAAGAGACATATAGCATCAGGCAGATGCGGGCGGGGGCAAGGGTTGACTCCAGCCCTTGGCTTCAAAGGCTTCGTGGATGGCCCGGACTGCATCCTCGGCCCGGTCTTCCCTGACCACACAGGAAATGCGGGTTTCTGAAGTGGAAATCAGTTCAATATTGATGTCCTGGTCGGCCAGGGCTTGGAACATCGTTGCTGCTACTCCGGGATGGTTACGCATGCCTGCTCCTACCACCGAAATTTTGGCGATGTCCCGGTCGTAGGTGTAACCGTCGGCTCCCAGAGAAGGAGCCACCTGGGATAACACCTCTCGGGTGGCTTGGAAATCATTTTCGGACACGGTGAAGGTAATATCATTGCGTCCGTTGCGAGCCGCGCTCTGAATAATCAGGTCCACGCTGATGCCCCGGTCGGCCAGGGCCCCGAAAATTCGGGCCGCAATGCCGGGCACGTCCGGCACGTTGAGGACGGAAAACTTGGCCTCCTCTTTTTGACTGGCGATACCTCGATAAATAACTTGTTCCATACATTTCTCCTCGCTGGTGATAATCGTTCCCTGGGTTAGGCCATGGCTGGCGCGCACATGAAGGCGGACGTTGTACCGATGAGCGAATTCGATGGACCGCGCCTGCATGACTTGGGCTCCGGAACTGGCCAGTTCCAGCATTTCGTCATAGGAAATCTTATCTATCTTGCGGGCCCCTTCAACGATGGCAGGGTCGGCCTGGTACACTCCTTCCACGTCGGTGTAAATCTCACATAAGTCCGCCGGTAGGGCAGCGCTCAGAGCCACCGCCGTCAGGTCTGAACCACCTCTCCCCAGAGTGGTGATTTCGTTATTCTCTGTCACTCCCTGAAAGCCGGCCACCACCACTACGTTGCCTCGTTCCAACTCCCGACGAATGCGGGTGGTGTCAATGGCCCTTATAAGGGCCCGACCGTACTGATTATCGGTGATGATGCCTGCCTGTCCTCCTACCAGCGAAATAGCGGGTTGGCCGCGGGCTTGCAACAGCATAGCCAAAAGAGCAATGGACTTCTGTTCGCCGGTGGAAAGGAGCACGTCTAATTCCCGCGGGGAAGGATTTTTGTTTGCTCGCCGGGCCAAATCCACCAGGGCATCGGTCTCATCCCCCATGGCCGATACCACTACCACTACCCGGTGTCCATTTCTGAGGGTTTCCAGCACCCGTTTGACAATCCGCCTCATTAAGCCCAAGGAGGCTACCGAACTGCCACCGTATTTCTGGACAATTAGCATTTTCTATCTCCCCTTTCAGCCGGCACTAAAGCACCTCACTTCAAATCCCTGCTTAAGATTATACCACTACTTGCCTGCTCTGTCAACGCATTTCCTTTGCTCTTGACTCTCAGCGGGTCCTGCTTTATAATACGAGGGAGCATTCAGCAACACCAAATTTTCCCGGGAGGGACTGACCATGTCCAAAACCTACCGTGTAGGAGTGGCGGCTTTGGTCCATGACCACGTGTGGGGCGAACTGCGGCATTGGGCCGCCCTACCCAACGTGGAATTGGTAGCCGCGGGAGATGTAAATCCGCCGCTGTTGGAACGGGTGCAACGGGAATATGGCGTACCGCGAGTTTACCCTTCTTGGCAGGAAATGCTGGAACAGGAGGAATTGGACATCGTCCAAGCGGCGGCGGAGAACAACGCAGGGGCGGACATCGTAGAGGCTGCAGCCGCTAAGGGTTGTCACGTTATTTCCGAAAAACCCATGGCTGCCCGACTGTCGCAGGCGGAGCGGATGCTACAAGCGGCTGAGACTGCCGGTACGCTGCTGCTTATCAACTGGCCTACCGCTTGGAACCCGGCCTTCGTGTACCTCACGGAACTCGTCCGGGCCGGAGAAATCGGTCGGCCTTTCTACCTCAAGAACCGCTCGGCCCACAACGGCCCGAAGGAAATTGGCTGTTCGCGGTACTTCTACGAGTGGCTCTACGACGAGGAGAAAAACGGGGCCGGAGCCCTCATGGACTACTGCTGCTACGGGGCGAAACTGTGTGCCTACCTGCTGGGCCTTCCGGAACAGGTCACCGGCTTTCGGGGGTGTTCGTCAAGGATTACTACGTTCCGGACGACAATGCCCTTATCGTCGCCAAGTACCCCCAGGCTTTGGGGCTCTGCGAAGCCTCTTGGACGCAACCGGTCGGCTACGCTACCCCCAATCCGGTGGTGTACGGCACGGAGGGTTCCCTCGCGGTGCAGGGAGGGAAAGTCATCCAACAGCGACCGGGCCGAGAACCGGAGGTCCTGGAGCCGCCGCCCCTGCCTGAAGGAAGGCGCAATGGGCCCGAATACCTTGTCCACTGTTTGGAAACCGGCGAAACGCCCCGGGGAATGTGCACGGCCCAGGTGGGCCGCGACGCCCAGGAAATCTTGGAGGCAGGCTTGCGAGCAGCCGACACCGGCCAGACCGTAACCCTGCCCCTAACGGCGTGACCTCGGATAGCGGACGGCAGGAAGCCACTGCCCCGCCATTAGCCGCCCCGGCCAACAGGGGAAGAGCAGGGAGAAGTTAGGTCTGTTCCTCGTTCTCCTCCTCTTCTGGTTCTTCTTCCTCCTGCTCCTCCTTCAGCCGCCGCAGTTCCTCTTCGATTTCCGCCTCCAAGGCCGCTTGCCGGCGTTCCATCTCCCGGCGGCGGGGGTCCATTTCCTCCTCCTCCGGCGCTGGCGGGCGGCCAATGTCAATAACGTGGGGCGTCGGTTCTTCTTCCTCTTCCCCTGCCTCCGGGGGCGGTTCGGGGGGACGTTCCAGGTCCACTGTCGGAGGGACTGGCTCCTCGGGTACTCTCTCTGGGCGGGGACGAAGTTCTTCTCGGTAAGGGCGTTCTCGGGTAACTGGGCGGCGACGGCGCCGAGGTCGGGGTAGATATTCATACTCGTAGGGGTACTCGTATTCGTAGAGGTAGCCGAACTCCAAATCGTACTCCTCGGCGTAGCGACGCAAGCGCTGGCGGAGGTTCTGCATTCGGCGGCGGGTTCGCGCGTGGTCGCGGCGCAGGCGGAGTTCCTGCAGTTTGTCCTCCAGTTCCTCCACGTGCAGGCGCAACATCATCAGGAGGTCCTGCTGTTCCCCCCATTGATGCTGCAAAATCTCCAGCCCACGTTGGGCCCGCCGCTTGCGGCGAATGAGGTCCCGCGCCCGGTCGTCGTCACCCTCTCGCACGGCTTCCAGGGCCTGCTCCCCCAGCCGTTGAATGTGGAGGTTCTCCTCCTCAATACGCTGTTTGAGCCGTCGCTCCTCGCGGGCGGACTCGGCAATTTCCCCCTTGCACTCCGCCAAATCGGCTTCCATCATTTGGATGAGGTTATCCAGCGACCGCTCCGGTTCGGCCGAGGTTTCCAGCAGTTCATCCAAACTCTCCCGAATGGCCCGGCGAATTTCACTGAACAATCCCATGGTTAAGGCTCCTTCTAACGTGCACGCAAAACTCGCTCAAATTAGTCCCGGGTAATACCCGCCTGACGCACATGCGGCTGAAAAGCCAAGGAGGAATAGTACGATGCCCTTTACGGCTTGCCCGCACATAGAACACAGTACCCTCCTCCGCCACCCTTTCCCCAGTTTCATGTTTGCGGGCTTGTATTTGCCTGAACCCCAGTTTCCTGAGAACCGGGCGGAACTCGTTGTAAGTGTAACTCTCCACAGCGAACCTCAATGATTTGGCGCAAAGCCCAATCAGGGGAGGCGTTCGCAATCAACTGTCCCAAAGGCGGGTGGTGACCGGGATTAGCTCGACCAGGTTAACTTTAATACTGCCTGGCTTAAGTTCGTTTGGGAAAAGGAAACCCCGCCTTCTGGCCCGGAGTTCAAACTCGGGGCTATCTTTACCAAACCAACGGAAGTTGGTTCCCTCGGTTTCAAACCGAGTTGGTAACGGTAGCCCAAGATTTCAACTTTGGGTAGGTCTCACAACTCCACCCGGCGCGGGGGGCCACCTTCTTCTTCCCCTTCCTCTTCTTCATCCCGCGGGGCCCGTCCCACTTTTTTCTTCAGTTCCGCCAGTTCGAGGTCAATGGCCAGTTCCTCTTCGCTGGGACGCGGGCGACGGGGACGGGGAGGGCGGTAGTACTCCTCCTCGTAACCCGACAGGTCGGATTCAATTTCCCGGGCGGCCTCGGTGTAATACTCCAGGTCTTCAATTTTGGCTGCCATGCGGTCGAACTCGTCGAAGGCTCGGGTGTCGAAAACTGCTTCCGCTTCCAGGGGCCGACGGCCTCCTGCTTCCGCTGGATGGCGGACGCGGCGGTGACGGGCCAGCAGTTCGCGCCGCCGCGCGCGGGCGTCTTGCAGTCGCTCTTCCAACTGGGCGTAGGAGGCTTTCAGCCGGTCTACGGCCTCCCGCTGTTCCGCCAACTGGTCCTCATATTGCAGGACCAAGTCGCTGTACATTCGCCGCTTGCGAATGGCCTCGCGGGCCAGGATTTCGTCCCCCGCTTCCACTGCTTGCTCGGCCCGTTCGGCCCAGCGGGTCTCCAACTCCCGCGCTTCCGCCAATTGCCGAGCCAATTTCTTCTCATCGGCCACGGCTTGGGTAATGGTTTCCCGCGCCTCGCGCAGGCTGTCTTCCATCTCACCGATGGCCTGGCTCAGCATTTTCTCCGGGTTCTCTGCCCGGGACAGCATTTCGTTCAGGTTAGCCTTCAAAATACGAGCAATACGCGATGCAATGCCCATAATGCATTACCTCCTTCCCCCAAACCAGGGGCAGCGGCTACGGCCACCCCTATTTTGGTTCGTCCTTTGGGCAGGGAATCCTTCCCCCAATTTTTACCGGCGGCGCTTGAGGTCCCTGATGACCAGTTGCAACCGCCGTTGGCCCTGCCATTCGTCAACTTCCGGAGTGAAACTCAGGGCCACCTGCTCCCCCGGTTTCAACCAGTCGGCCCACATTCCCCTTCGCCAGCCGAGGCAGCGGAATTGGCTCTCGCCGGCCCGCACTTGCAGGCACAAGTGTTGACCCTCCGGACCCATCCGACTGGCTTCCACCACCCTCAAATCCCGACAGGCCAGCACCGGCGGAGGATTGCCCTGGCCAAAGGGCCCCAGGCCTGCTAACTCCTCGGCCAAAGCCAAAGTCACCGCCGGGGGCCGGACCACGGCGTCCACTTCCACCTTGGGGCGCAAATCCTCCGGCCTCAGCCATTGGTCGGCGACGGCGTTGAACCGCTGGCGGAACTCCTCAATCCGGTCGGGTTCCAGGCTCAATCCCGCCGCATACTCATGCCCGCCGCATTGGAGGAGCACGTCGCCGCATTCTCGCAGGGCGTTGAGCAGGTGAAACTCAGGAATGCTGCGGGCCGAACCTCTGGCCTCGTCTGGTCCTATGGCGATGACCACCGTGGGCCGATGATACCGCTCCACCAGCCGGGAGGCCACCAGTCCCACCACCCCCAGGTGCCAGCCGCGGGAGGCCAACACCAAAGCCTTACCGCGCTCCAAGTGCTTTTCTTCCTCGACGAGGGCTTGGGCCTCCTCCACCGTGCGCCCTTCCTCCTGTTGGCGCTCATAATTGAGTTGGTGCAGGTATTGGGCCAATTCGTGGGCCCGGTGAGGGTCGGAAGTAATCAGCAGTTCAAAGGCCTCCTTCGCCGTGCCCAGCCGACCGCTGGCGTTTAACCGCGGGCCGAGGACGAAACCCACATGGTAACTGGTCGATTCCCGCCCAGTCAGACGGGTTTTCTCCAACAGGGCTTGCAGGCCAATTTTGCGCGAAGTGGCCAGGTATTGCAGGCCCTCCTTGGCGAAGAAGCGATTTTCGTGCAGGAGGGGCACGAGGTCACAAATGGTGCCCAGCGCCACCAAATCCAGGAAGGCCCGAGCCGCTGTCTGCCATGGATAGCCCAAAGCGGTGGTCAAGGCGCAGCCTAATTTGAAAGCCACCCCGGCTCCGCACAAATCGCGGAAGGGATAGCGACTGTCAGGGCGCTTGGGATTGATGAAAGCCAGAGCCTCTGGCCGTTCTGGGCCGGGTTCATGATGGTCAGCGATGATTACTTCCAAACCATGCTTGCGAGCATAGGCTACTTCCGCCTCGTTCGTGGTGCCGCAGTCCACGCTAATCAGCACTTTTGCCCCTTCCTGTACGGCTGCATCAATGCCGGAGGAATGCAACCCATAGCCTTCCTCTATCCGATGAGGTACGAAATAACCCACTTCCACTCCCAAAGAGGTAAGTAGCCGGTACAAGAGGGCTCCTCCGGTGAGGCCGTCCACGTCATAGTCAGTGTAGATGAATACCTTTTCCCGGTGCTGTGCAGCGGCAAGCAAGCAGTGCACGGCCCGGTCGAGGTCAGGTAGCAGGTGGGGGTCGGACAGCAGGGAAAGGTCAGGGTTTAGGAACTGCTGTGCGGCTTCTACTGTATCCAGGCCCCGATTCAGCAGCACTTGGGCTGTAATGGCGGAAATGCCCAGTTTTTGAGCCCATTCCCCCGC
>DTZQ01000006.1 GCA_012961305.1 Armatimonadota bacterium
CAGAGCCTGAAAGCGGGCGGCGCTGGCTTCCACAAACCTTCGCTCCCGCTCAATCAGGAGAAAATGCCGACCGTGCCGCCGGGCTACCACCCCCGTTGTACCCGTTCCCGCTAAGGGGTCCAACACCAAGTCGCCCGGATTAGTGGAGACCAAAATGACCCTCTCCAGAAGTGCCTCCGGCTTCTGGGTGGGGTGGAGTTTCTTGCCCTTCTCATCCTTGAGCCGCTCTTTCCCCGTGCACAGAGGCAGTTCCCAGACGTTCAGGGCCAGTTTGCCCTGGGCGTAGTTGCGGGCCACCTCTGGGTGAAAAGTATAGCCCTTAACGCCTTTGTCCTTAACTGCCCAGATGAGCGTCTCCGTGGCGTTGGTGAAACGGACGTTCAACCAATTGGGCATGGGGTTCGATTTGACCCAATGCACGCTGTTCAAAATCCAATAGCCCAAATCCTGCATAATTTTGCCCAGGCGGAAGATGTTGTGATAGGTGCCGATAGCCCATATCGTGGCCTGAGGCTTCATCAGCCTCCTAACCTCGGTGAGGATGGCAGTGAGGAAATGGTCGTAGTCCTCAAAGGAGGCAAACTGGTCCCAGTCCTCGTCCACCCCCTCGACCACCGTTTTCACCTTCCAGCGCATCAGGCGTTTGGGGGGCAACTGGAGGAAGTAGGGAGGGTCGAGGAATGCTAAGTCAGCAATTTCGGCCGGCAGTTTCCTCATCACCTCAAGGGCCTCGCCTAAGATAATCGCATCACGCACCGCTTCTTCTGCATAGTGGGCCACTTCGCCCTTATCTACAATGATTTCGACAGCCTGAGAACCCATATCTGAAATCTCAAATCCTATCCTATCTCTCAACTTACGCCCCCTTCCCCCTCCGAGGAACGGCCTTGATTTTCCGAAGGTGGGGTTCGGCGCAGGCGTTCCCAGAGGAGATTGCGCACCCGGCTGGCCGGAAGCACACAGCCACAGTTGCGGCAAACGGGCTGAGGCCGCCAGAACTCCGCCCAGGGTGCTCGCCGGCGAAAGTCCAGGGCGGAACTGATGGTTCCGCACTCGGCACACTCGGCCCGACGCAGGACACTGTTCGCCAGGGAGAAAATCACCGCCCCACTGGTCAACAGGGTAAGCCAGGCGAGGCACCGATGTATCGCCGCCACGCTGCTTTCGTAGGCCACCAAGATGAACAGGGCCAAGCCGACCGTCCACACGTAGAAGTACCACAGGAGGTAATAAAGCCCCAGGCCCGTCCAACCCATGGGTCGCTCCGCCGGCTCAGCGGCCGCCGTCGCCGCCTGCTTCTCCGCGTAAAGGCGCCCTGCGCAGGGCAGACACAGCACCCGTTCCCAGATTTCAATGGCACATTTCTCACAAATGGGCCGCTGACATTCGCTACAGATGGTCACGCTGAACTGCTTGGGATGATTGTAACATTTGACCAAACCCTGCTCGGGCGGCCTCGGGGGAGAGTGGGTGAAACTCCGACCGGTCAAGCGGTCATACTGGGCGCGCCGCACCGGGTCGCGCAAAGTCCGATAGGCGATGTTCAGTTCCTTCATGCGCTCCTCAGCCCACGCCCGCTTGTCCGGTGGCTGTAAATCGGGATGATAGTAGCGAACCAACACCCGATAAGCCTTTTCTATAATCTCCGGGCGCGCCTTGGGGTCTACTTCCAAGATTTCGTAGTAATCACGTTCCGGCGCCATGACGCACAGTCACCCGTACCGTTTCCGTCTGCAGCACGTCGCCGGAGGTGGTGTACACCACGGCTTGCAGGCGGTATTCGCCCTCGGGCCAGGGGGCCGGGTTCCAAAGGTACAAGTACGGAGCGCGGTTGGTCATGCGGCACAGGCGGTTGTTGACGCGAAAGACCACGTACTTGGCCCGTACGTCGGAGGCCAGTTGCACCCGCAGCGTTACCGGGCCGGATACGAGGTCACCGTTTTCGATTCCGCGCAGGGCCACCGTACCTCGCGGCAGGGCCGACCATCGGGCTCGGGCTTCCACCCCCGACAGGGGTTGCCAATGGCCCCTCGCTCCCTGCTTCTCCCCTATTTCTCTCCGTACACGGGGGGAGATAGGAGGTCCGGGCATTCGTTCTGGCCGCGAGGGAGTGGGAACGGGCGGTCGTTTCTCCGACGGCGGAGTTCCCCAACCTTCGGCCGGGACGGTGCTCAAGAAGTAATCGCTGCGGATAAGTTCGCTGTACCGTTGGCAAATCCGCTGGTCGTCGGTAAGACAGTAATTGTTGTCCGCCGCTCCGTCGGCCAAGGTGTTCCAGTTGAACCAGTTAATCATCTTCACCCGTGGAAACTCGGTGGGCAGGCTGCGGTACAGCAGGGTCATCTTCTCCAGGGCGAAACCGACCGTGGGCCCCCCGTAGGCCCGGCAGTAATGGGTGGCGGCGTATTCGGCAATCATAATCGGTTTGCGGTCGGCGTAGAGGTCGTAAACGTAGCGCAGCAGTTCCCGCGGGTCTTCCCGATGGGCTGGCTGCCGGCGGTCAGCGTTGTGGTAGTAAACGCTGTAGATGTTGACTCCCACCCAGTCCACGTACTCATCCCCGGGGTAGTAATCGGGGATGTTCCGGCGGGGGAAGGCAAAGGGGCACCAGACCATAGCCACGTTGGGGGCTTCCTCCTCCATCACCTCATGCACCAAACGCCACTTTTCGATGTACAGGGCCGGATTGCCGTGGTAGGCCATCCAGGCCCCGTTCATCTCCGAGGCGAAGCGGAGGAAAATGGGGCAGGCGGCGGCCCGGGCCTCCCGCGCCCAGCCTCGCAGGTAGGCATCGTCGCGAATGACCTCCAACCCCTCGTTGGGCTCCCAGGCCAAGTGCGGCACCGCGCCTACGGCCTTCACTTCCTCCACCCAGGTGCGGGGAAAGGGTTGTCCATAGCCTACGTAGGTGAAGTAACTGGCATGTTTCTTCCCCACTACCCTCTCAAACCGCCGCATGTCACCGTCAATGTTGCGGTCCTTCTCTACGTAGGCTCCAATGTAGCATCCCCACCCGGGCTCGAACTTGGCCCGCGGTGCAGCCTGTACCTCCGCCGTCCACCAAAGTAGGCCCAGAACGACCCACAAATACCGCATGACCCCTTACTCCCTTTGAGGGATGGCCTATGGCTTATAGCCTATCGCTAATGGCAGAGCAAGTGGGTTTGATTTCAGGCGGGCACTGCCTCAATGCCGAACAGTTGGCAGAACGCCCGGAGTTGGTGCACATAGTTGCCGTAAATCAACACCTGGTGGAAGCCCTCTACGTCCCTCACATCGGCCACGTTATCTAGGGCTACTTCCACTGAAGTCCGACAGCCCCCAGCCGGCGGGGTGTTCACATTGCCCACTACGGTGCCTGAATAAATAAGCATTCGCTGCGGTCCGGCAAATTGAGCGATGGTGATTTTCTGACCCTCACGCCAGAGTACCTGCATGGAAACTCCGATGTTGGATTCGGAATGGCTGCGCAAAATGAAGGGTTCCGGCGGCTGGTCAGTACCATTCAACTTGGTAGGAGAAGTGCAATGGGCGCCGATAAAGAGGTTTCGTACAGTTTCGGCCACCGGGTCTTGCTGAAACCCAGGTCGGTCAAAGAGGTACTGGAGCAGCATCAGGGTCAAAGTGGCGTTGAGGTCTGATTCACACCCGGCCGCGATGCCTTCATCCCGCAGTTTGGACCAGGCCAGACAAGGTGGAGTGGGTATCTGCCGTGCCCCGACCAGACCCAAACAGTCCATCGTGATAGCATCGGCTTTTTCCATTTCGAGAATCCGTTTGGAGGCGATGTAAGTTTTGGCCGCGTTCAGGATGTCTGCCTCCCTGGGTTCAACCACCTTTTGAGCCTTTCCCCGATAGTAATCAGCAATGGCCCACACTTCCGCCGTTTCTGCAACCCGGTTGAACTCCTCTACGAACCTGTGCCGGGGGATAGTGCGCACTTGCGTTCCCAGTTTGTTCACCACCGTTTCCTTAGTCTCGTTCCCCCGCAGGTTGACAATCCGGCTTTCCCTCATCTGCCGCGCTGCCTTAATCATTCTCATCCCGTATTTGACGGCGTTGAAATCCAGGGAGGAGACCAGATACACGCCCGTCCGGCGGGACAGCCCAGCGACATGGCCGGTGAAGGAGACGCCTATGGGCGCAAAAATGATGGTCGGAAGCCCGGCCTCCACGATGGAGTTCACTGCCCTCCACTGGTTCATGTGCAACAGGACGAGCAAAAGGCCGTCTGGGGACTGCTGTTGGGCTTCAGCCACAAATTGCTTCACCGCATTTTCCTCGTAGAGGGGCTGCTGGCTCAACAGCAAACGAACGCCCGATTCTTTCGCCGCCGCTTGGATTTGCTGGGTGTAGCGTTGGCGCTGGCCCTCGACATCGTAACTGGCGCCCGGCCAACCCATCCAATAGGTTCCCCGGGGCCGCAAAAAGGCGGCCTTGATTACGGCCGGGCTCTTCCGCCGGCCCGTGACCTCTCCCGCCAAGACCACCCGTGGCCCCTCGCCCAGAGTCAAACCCAAACCCACCGCCGTAGTGCTCAACTTAACCAGAAACTCCCGTCGGGGCATCCTTCGCCCTTTCCCTCCCTCTGTCGCTTTCATGATGGATACACCTCCAAGGAACGTTTTTCCCAGGGGCTAAGTCCTGGTCTTACTGCATCTGCGGCAGCAGGCCAAGGACTACCACTCCCCCGCCTATCGCCACCAAGAGAGCCTCTATCAGGGCGCCGCTCAGGGTTGGGCGGGGCGCCCGCTCCGGCTGTAACCCCAGAACGGTCACTGCCCGCCAACGCAGGTAGCGAAAAGCAAAACCGGCCACCCCCAGCCACAGCAGCGTGGGCAGGGCAGTCAGAAAGTTCTCCCGCAGTGCCGGAGGCGAGGGGACCCAATGCCGAGCAGCCCACAGACAACCTATTATTATCGCACTCAGAAGCCAAAATGACCCTATCGCCCGATACACCAGTCCCCGGGAAGTAACGGTGGCTGCTCCCTCCACCGCCAGCAGTGCGCTGATGCCCACCAGCGTCAAACCTACCAAGGTAAAAAAGGTCACCGTAAGGGCCATTGTTCCGCATTCCGCATTCTCATTTCCCAGTTTGTTCAGCGAGGGCTGCGTCCAAAATGCTCACCGCCTCGTC
>DTZQ01000007.1 GCA_012961305.1 Armatimonadota bacterium
GGATTTCCTTTCCCCAAACCAACTTAAGCGAGGCGGTATTAAAGTTAACCTTGTCGAGCTAAGTGGGTCGGAATGAGGAGGTTTCGACAAGAGGAACTGCAAAAGGAGTGTAATGCTCAATGGTAAAAGAACCTCAAACTCCGCTGTTTGATTTGATTATGTGCCTTTCGGACGCGGTGGATTTGGTCAGTCCAGCTTTGGTCAATCATCACAAGCAAGTGGCTTATATTGCCTGCAACATAGGGGCGGAGTTGGGATTGCCGTTGGAACAGCAAAGCGATTTGGTGCTGGCGGGAGCATTACATGATATTGGGGCCCTTTCCCTGAAGGAGAGGATGGAGATGTTGCAATTTGAGATTGACAAGCCCCATAAGCACGCGGAATTGGGCTACATGCTGCTCAAAATGTTCGCACCTTTCTCCTCCACGGCCCCTTTGGTACGCTTCCACCACGTCCCCTGGAGCGAGGGATGTGGTTCTGAGTTCCAGGGGAAGCCTGTGCCCCTGGGCGGCCATATCCTGCACTTGGCAGACCGAGTAGCCGTGCTGGTAGACAGACGGCAAGAAGTGCTGGGACAGGTTGAAAGGATTTGTGAGCGAATCGAGGAACAATCTGGGAAAAGGTTTAGGCCCGAACTGGTGGAAGCCTTCCTGAGTTTGGCAGCCAAGGAATATTTCTGGTTGGATGTAGTTTCCCCCACCATAGATTCAATTCTGGCCCGAAGGATAAGATTGACTATTTTGGAATTGGATATAAAGGGCCTCCTCAGTTTAGCCCGAGTGTTTTCGCACATTATTGACTTCCGCAGCCCCTTCACCGCTACTCACTCCAGCGGGGTGGCTGCCAGTGCAGAGTCCTTAGCCCGATTGGTGGGGTTTTCAGCAAGGGAATGCCTAACCATGAGAATCGCTGGCTACCTGCATGATTTGGGCAAATTGGCGGTGCCCAAGGAAATTCTGGAGAAACCGGCCAAGTTGACCGCGGAGGAGTTTAACGTTATCAGAAGTCATACCTTCTATACCTACCGCATCCTTGAAAGAGTGCCTGATTTGGAGGTTATCAGCACCTGGGCCGCCTTTCACCATGAGCGTTTAGACGGCAAGGGCTATCCTTTCCACCTCCGGGGAGAAGATATGTCTCTGGGTTCCCGCATCATGGCAGTTGCTGATGTGTTTACCGCTATTACTGAGGACCGCCCCTACCGCAAGGGGATGCCCAGTGAAAGAGCGCTAAAGGTTCTCCAACAGATGGCCGACGATTCGGCCCTGGACCTTTATCTCGTAGCGGTGCTGAGGTCACACTATGAGGAGGTCAATTCGGCCCGCATGTCCGCCCAGGCGGTGGCATCTAAGGAGTATGAGGAGGTAAAATGAACCTGAACACCCTTTACCAACTCAGTTATGGACTGTATGTCGTCAGTTCGAAGAAAGGGGAAAAATTAAACGGCCAGATTGCCAATGCCGTGTTTCAGGTAACGGCCGAGCCACCTCAGATAGCGGTGAGCATCAACAAGCAAAATTTAACTCACGAGTTTATTCGGGAGAGCGGGGTTTTCACCATCTCCATTTTGGCCCAAGATACACCCTTGGAGTTCATTGGGCATTTTGGGTTCCACTCGGGGAGGGATTTGGACAAGTTCCAGGGGGTAAACTATAAAATTGGGGTGACCGGTGCCCCTGTGGTTCTGGAGAACACCATAGGTTACATAGAGGCTGAAGTGTTCGACCTTATGGAGGTTGGAACTCATACTGTTTTTATTGGCAAGATAGTTGAGGCCCAAATTATTAAGGCCGAAGAGCCCCTGACCTATGCCTACTATCACCGGATAAAACGGGGTGTCACTCCCCGAAGGGCAGCAACTTACATCAAGCAAGAAGAAGGCAAGCCGGGGACTGAAGCGAGGGCCAAATACAGATGTACGGTTTGCGGGTACATTTATGACCCGGAAGTTGGCGACCCAGATGGGGGAATAAGCCCTGGGACGTCCTTTGAGGAGTTGCCCGAAGATTGGGTATGCCCAGTCTGTGGGGCTGGGAAAGAGGCCTTTGAAAAGGAGGATTAAAAAATGGCGGTCCGCGAGATAAAATCCGGCGTTTACTGGGTGGGTTCCATAGACTGGAACCGCCGGCTTTTCGACGAACTCATTCCCCTGCCCCAGGGCACCAGTTACAATGCCTATCTTGTGAAGGAAAACCAGTTCTTGCGGCGAAGGAGGTAGAGCATAAAACCAATATAGGGGTCTGGAAAATGTTGGAAAGTTTATTCACTCCTCAGTCAGTGGCAGTAATAGGGGCCTCTACCCAGCCGGGCAAAGTGGGCCATAGTATTTTCAGGAATATGCTGCAGTACGGTTTCTCCGGCCCGGTGTACCCTATTAACCCCAAGACTACGGAACTGTTAGGGGTACGCTGTTATCCGAGCATCCTGCAAGTGCCTGGGGAGGTGGAACTGGCCCTGGTAGTAGTGCCGGCCCGGATTGTGCCCCAGGTCCTGGCCGAATGTGGGGAAAAAAAGGTACAGGCGGCAGTGATTATTTCGGCCGGATTCAAAGAAGTAGGGGCCAAAGGCGCGCAGTTGGAGCGGGAGGTAGTAGATATTGCCCGGAAGTACAACCTGCGGGTGCTCGGCCCCAACTGTTTGGGAGTCATAGTTACTTCCTCCGGTTTGAATGCCTCCTTTGCCGCCGGCATGCCCCTGCCGGGCCCCATCGCTTTCATGTCCCAATCGGGCGCGCTGTGTACGGCCATTCTCGATTGGGCCCTGGCTGAGGGGGTTGGTTTTTCCAAGTTCGTCAGTTTGGGCAACAAAGCCGACCTGTGCGAAACGGATTTCCTCCGCGCCTGGGAGGAGGATGCTGAAACCAAAGTTATCCTCGCCTATTTGGAGGGGATTGCCAACGGCCCGGAGTTTATGCAGGTGGCCCAGGAGGTTTCGCGACGTAAGCCGGTAATTATCGTTAAGTCCGGCGGTACGGCGGCTGGGGCCCGGGCTGCTTCCTCCCACACCGGCACGCTGGCCGGTTCTGAGCGGGCCTACGAGGCTGCCTTTCAGCAGACGGGGGTCATCCGGGCCCGCTCGGTAGAGGAGTTGTTTGACTACGCTCTGGCCTTTGCCTATCAGCCGCGGCCCCGGGGCTCCCGCCTGGCCATTGTCACCAACGCTGGAGGGCCGGGAATTATGGCTACCGATGCCTGTGAACGGGCTGGTTTGACCTTGGCTTCCCTCCGGGGGGAAACTGTGGAACACCTCCGCCAGCATCTTCCACCCGCCGGGAATTTCTACAATCCCGTGGATGTGTTGGGCGATGCGGATGCGGCGCGGTATCGTTTGGCCACTGAAGCCGTACTGCAAGATGCCAACGTAGATGCAGTGATGGCCATTCTGACCCCGCAGGAGATGACCCAAATTGAGGAAACAGCCGAAGTTCTGGGCCAGTTGGCCGTCCAAGCGGATAAGCCTCTGGTGGCTTGTTTTATGGGAGAGCAGAAGGTCCACCCCGGGCGGGAAATTTTGGAACGGCATCAGGTGCCCAATTACGAGTACCCCGAAAGGGCCGTAGCCGCCCTGGCGGCCATGGCTCGCTATGTGGAGTGGCAGCACCATCCTCAGGAGCGGCCACGACGCTACGAAGTGGACCGGGAGAAGGCAGCCGCGATTCTGGCCCGGGCCCGGGATGAACAACGGGTCAATTTGAGCGAATTTGAGGCCCAGGAGGTAATTGCCGCCTATGGATTTGCCCTTCCCGCCAGTAAGTTGGCCACCACACCAGAGGAGGCGGTGACTTATGCAGAGGAAATAGGTTACCCTGTGGTCCTGAAAATCTCCTCTCCGGACATCCTCCACAAGTCGGACATCGGGGGCGTGCGCGTAGGCCTGAGCAATCCCGAACAGGTCACCGATGCCTTTGAGCTGATGCTCTTCCGGGCCGCCCGGTACATGCCTGAGGCCGAAATCCGGGGTGTGTTGGTACAGGAGATGATTGGCTGGGGCAAAGAGGTTATTTTGGGGATGAGCCGGGACCCTCAGTTTGGCCCCCTGGTCATGTTCGGCCTGGGCGGCATTTACGTGGAAGTGCTCAAGGACGTGGCCTTCCGGGTCGCCCCCTTCGGGGAATTAGAGGCTCGGCAGATGGTGCAGGAAATCCATTCCTATCCTTTGCTGACCGGGGTGAGGGGAGAAAAACCGGCCGATTTGGAGGCCATTGTGTCCGGCCTGCTGCGGTTATCCCAGTTGGTCACCGACCTACCGGAAATTGTGGAAATGGACATCAATCCCTTGAAAGTGAGAGAAGCGGGCCGGGGAGCAGTAGCCCTGGACGTCCGCGTTACCATTGGTAGTTAGCATTTGCCTCCCGCCAAGGCGCAGAGGAAGCAACGTAAAACTTCGGATTTCCTCGGCGTCTTGGCGAACTCCGTGTTGCTCTGCGGGTAAAGGGAGTGACCTGACAGTTAGTTAGGAGAGGGAATCATGATTCCGTTGTACATTGCTTCCACCGAGGCCTACGCGGGGAAAAGTTTGTTGTGCATGGCTCTGGGCCTCAAGTTCAGGCAAGAGGGGCTGAAAATCAGTTACTTTAAGCCCTTGGGTACGCTGCCGGCTAAGGTGGCCGGAATCACCACCGATGAGGATGCCATGTTTATTGAGCACGTCCTGGAGTTGCGTGAATCCTTGGACGTGCTTTGCCCCGTCGTGCTCACCAGTGACCTGCTCAATCGGGCGATGAGGGGTCAAGTTTCCAACTTGCGAGAACGGGTCACAGCGGCTTTTGCCCAATTGGCAGAGGGCAAAGATGTGGTATTGGTAGGCGGGGCGGGGAATGTATTGACCACCGGCAAATGTGTGGATTTAGCCGGGCCGCAGGTGGCTGAACTCTTGGATGCGCGCGTGCTCTTAATAGCCAAATACCATTCGGCTCGGGCAGTAGACAGCCTGTTGGTGGCCAAAGAAATTCTGGGGGCACGCTTTCTGGGCACCATCCTAAATGACGTACCCCCCAATCAAATGACCCAGGTCACAGAAGTCGTTAAACCTTATTTGGAACAACAGGGCTTAGTCCCTCTGGGAGCCATTCCCCGAGACCGCATTCTAAGTTCCATTAGCATTGAAGGTCTGGTAGAAACCCTCAATGCCGAAGTACTGTGTGCGGAAGACCAGTTGGGAGAACTGGTAGAACATTTCTGCGTGGGGGCGATGAACGTGGAAAGTGCTCTGCGGCATTTCCGGCGGGTGCCCAACAAAGCAGTAATTACCGGTGGTGACCGGGCCGACGTACAACTGGCCGCTTTGGAAACCTCGACTAAATGCATCATTTTGACCGGACGCCTATATCCCAACAACCTTATTCTGGCCCGGGCGAGCGAGTTGGGCGTTCCCCTGCTGCTGGTGACCGATGATACCTATACCACCGTAGAACGGGTGGAATCCTTGCTGGGGCGAGTGCGTCCCCGCGACGAGAAAAAGATTCAGCGGGCTTTGGAACTGCTGGAACAGTGCATTAGTTTGCCCACCCTGTATGCCGCCTTGGGATTATGGACCTGAGCGGCGAAAAGGCACAACGCGGACTGAACTGTAAGCGTGAGGAGAGGGACGAGGAGGGTAAAAATGAGGTAAAAGTCTACAACTTCAACGAGAAAATCCAGGTGGAAGGTGTCGTGCCAGGGGCATCCTTTGTGGAAATTGCCCTGCGGGCACAAGCGGCATAAGGCCGGCGGTTCTTGAAGGGGGAACTCTGAGGGTGAGGATTTTGTTTCTCTGTATGGCTAACTCCTGCCGCAGTCAGATGGCCGAAGGCTTTGTGCGGCATCTGGCAGCAGAAGGAGTGGAGGTTTACAGTGCGGGCCTGATCCCGACGGCCCTCGACTCGCGGGCGGTGGCGGTAATGCGAGAACGAGGGGTGGACATCCGGGGGCAGAGAGCCAAGGATTTGCAGGCCGTACCCCAGGAAGTAGACGTGGTCATTACCCTTTGCGGAGAGGCCGAGGAAGCCTGTCCCTCGTTTCCCGGACCCGTGATCCGGGAACATTGGCCCCTGCCCGATCCGGCCCGCGCTCCGGGCTCGTCCGAGGAGGTTCTGACCATTTTTCGCCAGGTGCGCGATGAAATTGAGCAGCGGGTACGAACCCTCTTAGCCGCCCACGGGAAGGCGACTCCCCCTTGTCGCCCGCAGGGGAAAATGCCTCCCCACCGGGCGGCTAAGGGAAGCCGTCCTACCAAGGGGAACACCGGAGGACGGATTAAAAACCCCGGGTTTGGGGTGCCCTTGGCGGTAAGGGAGAGGTGAACATTCACGATTTCTGCCCTGCCCAAAAGGTGGTGAGGAAAAATGTTTCAATACAGCGAAAAGGTGATGGACCACTTTATGCATCCCCGCAACGTGGGAGAAATTGAAAACGCTGACGGCGAAGGGACGGTTGGCAATCCCATCTGTGGGGATTTAATGACCTTTTACATCAAAGTAAAGGATGGCCGTTTGGCCGATATAAAGTTCAAGACCTTTGGCTGTGGGGCAGCCATTGCGGTCTCCAGCATAGTGACCGAAATGGCCATAGGCAAAACTTTGGAAGAGGCCATGGCCATCACCAACAAAATGGTGGCCGCAGAGTTAGGCGGTCTGCCCAAGAACAAATTGCATTGCTCTAACCTGGGAGCCGATGCCCTGCACGCTGCCATCGAGGATTATTGGAAGAAGCAGGGAAAAGCACCTATCCAGAGGAAAAGGCGAGCAAAGTAAGTTTGGAGCCTGTCTATATCTCCTCCTACACCCAGAGGGAACGACAAGTGATAATGAAAGTCGCCCCTGCCGACATTCAACCTTCCACCAGGGTTAGCCCCCCTGCTGCCCCTTACTTTTGATGGACTGGCAGGTGTTAGCCTTGCTTAGGTTAAACTAACCCCAGAGCGGTGAGACAGCATGAGAGGCATTCTAAAAATGTGGTGGTTGGGAGTTTGGGGAGGGATGATCGGAGTATTGGTGGCCGGTTGGGGAGACAGGGGAAATGAGTGGGGGGACAGAATTGTCTTCGTATGCCAGGGGGATTTGTGGCTTATGGGGGCGAGCGGAAAAGAGCGGTGCCGACTTACGGCGACAGAAGTGCGGGAAGAAGAGCCAGCCTGCTCCCCCGATGGGGAATGGATTGCCTATCAAGTGTATGACGCCGCCCGGGATGTGTACGACCTGTGGGTGATGCGACCTGACGGGACAGAAGCCCACACCTTGGTCAGCGACGCTCGCGACGCGGCTTGGTCGCCTGACGGGGGACGGTTGGCCTTCGTGTCGCCCCGTCAGGGGTCCTTAGACCTGTGGCTCACCGACCGTCGGGGGAAGTGGGTGCGGCAACTTACTTCCTCTCCCCACCAGGAGATTTCACCCACTTGGTCACCGCGGGGGGAGAAGTTAGCCTTTGCATCGCTTATCTACCAGCGGGACGAAACCGGACGGCCCATCCGATGCATTAGCGTCCTTTACGTGCGCTCCTTGGCCGGAGAAGAACAAGCCATTTTGCGCCTGGAGGGGCAGGAAATTAGCGACTTGGCCTGGTCAACTCAGGACTGGTTGGCCTTTGCCGTCCAGCCGTTTCCCCGCAAGGGACTGGCCTATCAAATCTGGCGTGTTCGCCCGGACGGGTCAGACTTGCGCAATTTGAGCGGGAATCGCAAGGAAGCAGAAGGCGAACCAGTTTGGGCCCCCGACGGAAGCAGTTTGGCTTTCACTCGTTTTGTAAACGGAAGGGGAGAGGTGTGGGTCATGGCTGGGGACGGTACTGCTCGCCGCCGTTTGACCGGTCTGGAAGAAGATGCCTCTTCGCCCAGTTTCCTGCCCGGAAAGGCCCAGCGGGCGGTGAAAGTGTTTGTGCAAGAAAAACGGATGTTCGGAGCCTTAGCCCCTTGGGTAGGCGACCGCGAGGTATGGTTGGCCGCCCGGGACTTGGCGATGATGCTGGGACTGGTTTTAACTTGGCAACCGGAGAAGCAGGCCCTCAAGTTACGGGGAACTGAGCGCACGCTGCTCATCAACCTGCGCCATCGAGCAGCAAAAGTGAATGGAGAACCAGTTAGCCTGATGCGCTATCCTCAGTTAGAAGGAGGGACTTCTTGGATACCGGTGCGTAGTGTAGGGCCACATTTGGGTTGGGAAGTAATCTGGGAGCCAGAGGAACGCACGGTACACTTGAAACGGTTGCGATAAACCGAGGGAAGGGAGGAAAATGATGTTGCGCTTAGATGGACGAACCGCAGACCAGATTCGGCCCGTGCGCCTGGTTCGCAATTTCATCAAACATGCGGAAGGCTCTTGTCTCATCGAGCAAGGGGATACCCGGGTAATTTGCACTGCTTCCATCGAAGAAAGTGTTCCCTCCTGGTTGCGCGATAGTGGAACAGGCTGGCTTACCGCCGAGTACGGAATGCTGCCTCGGGCAACCCATACCCGCAGTGTTCGGGAGCGGAAACGGGGACAACCAGACGCACGGTCGCTGGAAATTCAACGGCTTATTGGCCGTTCCCTGCGAGCGGTGTTGGATTTAAGGGCCTTGGGGGAGCGAAGCATTTACATTGACTGCGACGTTATCCAGGCTGATGGGGGAACGCGGACCGCGGCCATTACCGGAGCCTACGTGGCGCTGGTGGATGCCCTGCGGTATCTGCAAAAGGAAAACGTGGTCAAGAATCTGCCGGTGTCGGACTACGTAGCGGCGGTTAGCGTGGGCATTGTCTCCGGGAACGAACTGCTGGACTTGAATTATCAGGAAGATTCCCTGGCAGCGGTGGACCTGAACGTAGTTATGACCGGGCGCGGGCGATTGGTGGAAATTCAAGGAACAGCAGAGGGATTGCCCTTCAGTCGAGAGCAGTTGAACCGCCTATTGGATTTGGCCACAAGGGGAATACAGGAGTTAGTAGCCAGGCAGAGAGAAGTGCTGGAAAAATAAGGATTGAGAAAATCGAAAAATTTGCCTTCTCTGTGGTATTTAAGAAATGAAGCCCAAGTGCCGATAGAAAAATGTGAAAGTGCAGGTAGGGGGAAGGAGGAAGGCACCATGTTTTACCACAGGCGAAGGCAGGGACAAACAGTCCCGGAAACGGCGATTGTTTTAGGACTGCTCACCTTGGTGAGCATTCCCATCATGGTATTTGTGGGGCGAAAGGTGCAAAATGTGTTTACCACGGCGACCGAGGGAATGAGCGTAGCAGAAAAGGCTTCAAAAGGGGACGAAGATAGAGAAAACCCGCCTAAGCCCCCACCTACTCGCCCGCCCCAGCCGCCCCAGCCCATTCCTAAACCGCCCCCCAGGCCACCAATACCTAAGCCGCCACGACCAGAACCCCCGCCAGTAGTGAAACCGCCTCCCAGGCTACCGATACCCAAGCCGCCACGACCAAAACCTCCGCAGCCGCGACCACCACGACCGATACCTAAACCGCCACGACCACCACGAC
>DTZQ01000008.1 GCA_012961305.1 Armatimonadota bacterium
CTACCTCCCTCGGTCGAGGAGTACCACATCTACAACCGCCGCCGCAGTTGGTCGCCCATCGTCCGCGCCCGTTCCAGCCGCTGTCTGAGGGCAGCAACATCCCCTTGGTTTTCCTCGGGCCGGAGGCGGCGGTGGCGACGCTTGGCCCGCAGAGCATCCCAAACCATGACCAGCCCGTCCCGGCCGGCCCGGATGCGGGTGTCGGGGGAGTTAATCCAGCGCACCGGCACCTCGGCAATGCGGTAGCCCAACTTGCGAGCGAGGAGAAGTAGTTCCACATCAAAACCCCACCGCTCTACGGTCTGCCGCTGGAAAATCGGCCCCACTACCTCCCGCCGGAAGCATTTGAACCCACACTGCGTATCCCGAATGCCGCCCAGTACGAACAGGCGAATGAAGAGGTTAAACAACTTTCCCAAATGCTCCCGCAGCCAGGGTTGATGAATTTCGATGCGCGATTCGGCCAGCCCCCGCGAGCCAATGGCCACTTCTGCCCCTTCCTCCAATGCGGTCAGGAGTTTTTCTACCTCCTCAATGGGTGTGGACAGGTCTGCGTCGGAAAAGAGGACGTACTTTCCCCTGGCCAGCAGCATTCCCCGCCGTACGGAGTAGCCCTTGCCGCGATTGGGTTCGTTGCGCACGACTTGGTGCGGTACGTCCACCAATTTGGCCCGGGCGACTTCCAGTGTGCGGTCTTGGCTGCCATCGTCCACGACGGTAATTTCAAAAGACCAACCCTGCCCGCGCAAGTAGGCAATGATGCGCTCCAAGGTATCTCCCAAGCGGGCTTCCTCATTGTAGGCCGGAATGACTACGGACAGATAAAGGTCCGCTTCCTGCTGGGTCATGGGATTTCCTCGGTTGCCCATATACGTAGGCCTTAACGTCTATCTCGCCTGAGGCGGCGACGCAGCCAGGCCAGAGCCTCCTCCCGCGTGCGCACCTGGCCCACCAGTTCCGCCTGCAACACGGAGGCCAGCAGGCCCTTGAACCGGGGGCCCGGCGAAAGGCCCAGTTCTTCCTGCAAGTCGTAGCCGGTGACCAGACGCGGTCGCCGGAGAACGGGCTCAAAACGATGATAGTACAGGTTCAGGGCCTCCTGGACTGCCAGAGACACTCGTTCTCGGAAGGCTTCATCCCCGCGCGCGTGCAGCCAGGCCCATTGGACAAGCACGGCCCCCACCCCATCTTCCCCCCGGCGCCGGAAATGCCGGGCCCAGATGGCGGTCTTGAGACGTTGAAGTGTTGAGGTGTTGAGGTCCGCCTGTCTATCCCCTTGGCGCGCCGGCACGTCTTCCGCCCGGCCGCCTGCCTTTAGGAGGGCCCGGGGAATGGCTCCCGCCGCATAGGTGTGCAAACACCGCCTTTGGGCCCGACTAAGGGCCAGCCGGCGGGTCGCCCGCGCCGGAGCCGAAGAGCACAGCAGCACCGCCAGTTTGAGCAGGGCTAAGTGGTCCTCTGCTCGTAAATAAGCGGCCAGACGCTCGGCACAGGGGGGAAACACCGCGGGCAAATGGGCCAGGACCCCTTCCAACGCGGGCAAGGCCCGGGCCGCCGCTTCCCCATCGGTTTCAGCAGGAGCAAACAGTTCCGCCCACAGCCCTAACTCCTGCATTTCCTGCACCACGGCGGCACAGCGGGGAGTGGCTAACAGTTTGAACAACTCCCCAGTAATGCGTTCAGCAGCGACTTCCCGCAGCCGGGGGGCGGCCTGTCGAATGAGGATTTTGGTCTCAGGAACGACCGTGAAGTCCAACTGGGCAGCGAAGCGAAAGGCTCGCAAAGCCCGCAGGGGGTCGTCCTCCAAGGCCCGAACGGACACCGCTCGAATGCATCCCTGTCGCAAATCCTCCCGTCCGCTGAAGGGGTCACACCAGTCGGCCTCCGTGGGGTTCTCCCAGGCCGCTAAAGGGCAGGCGATAGCGTTGAGGGTAAAATCCCGTTGGGCCAAATCGTCGGTCAGCGAGGCTCCCCGCAGTTCAGCGAAATCTACGGTAAGCGGTTCCCGCGGGGAGCGGCCATAGCGTTTGAACACTACCCGCGCGGTGTCCCGCTCGTCATCTAAAAGCACAAAGGCACCCTGGGCGGCAGCAGCGAAGCGGCGGGCAAATTCCAGAGAGCCGCGCAGCACGCAGTCGTAGTCCAACACCTCCCGTCCCAGCAGGCGGTCACGCACACAGCCCCCCACCAGCCAAATGGGCTGCGGATGGGTAGAAGCCAAACGGCGTAGAGTGTTCAAAGGGTCAGACCGAGCCATAGAGTTGGTTAAACAACCTTTCCCACCGCTACCGGGTGAACTCTACACATGCTCAAAGGGAGGTTTCCGACCTTTTCCTACCCGACCTTTAAGCCTCTGGTTCCTCTGAGGTCTTGGGAGCCCGGGAAAAGCGGTCTAAAACCCACAGAGTTGCCGCCGTTCCGACTCGGTCGAGGCCTTGAACGGCACGGTCAATGAAGGCATGCTGGTAGAGCCAGCGGACGCCGGCCTTAAAGTCGCCCCAGGCTTGAGCCGCGAACTTGCAGAAGAAGAACCAGGTCAGGCCAAGTCCCAGGCCGCGGTCGGCCTCTTCCCACAGCCATTCGACGACACTGATGGGCAGGGCCTCGTGAATGCGCTTCTCTCCCTGTTGCTGCAAATACTCCTCGAACTCCCAGGACATCTCCTGCACCACTGGCGCCTGCTGGTCGGTGACAGCAATGATGTCGTTCCCATTGGCATTGACCACTACCTTCCATCGCTCTTGACCGGCAAGGGATTCTGCCCATTCCTGCTCGGTGAAGAACCGTTCGGAGGAAAAGGAACCGTCTGTCTGGAGGTTTTCTTGCGCGAAGATGGCCTTCAGAGTACGGCGAGCACTTTCCACCAGTTCTTGGGTTTTGCCTATGTCGGCCGAGGTTACGTTGAACAGGCCGAGGTTAATTATCCGCACGTGCTTCCCCTGGAACAAGGGGTCGGCCGTGTGGGCATCAAACTGCTGATGCGCGGCGATGGCCCAGGCCTGGGCAGCAATGGCTGCCAGACTGAGGCGGTTGAAATCATCCCGGGTCTGGCCGGCATAGCCCAAAGCGAGCCAGAGGATGTTCGTCACCTCCGGCAGGCTGGCGGCTAACCGCAGGGCTGTACTCTCCCGTAGGCTCCCATCCACCAGCGCGTAGTGACCCACAGAGACAGGCTTGAAGAGTACCGGTAAAGCACAACTGGCCCGTACAGCCGTGGCTACGTTAACCCGCTCCAAATCATGCGGGGTTTTGGCAAACAATTGGAAGGGCACCTCCTGGGAACCGAAAGGATGGTCCTCCTCCAGGTAGCGGGAAAAGACCACTTCTTGACCCGTGTTGAGGTCCACGGCCAAGATGAACAGGTCCAAATCCAAGTGTTGAAAGCCCTTCCGTCCCAGGGCAGTCTCGTAGCGCAAGGTGTCAAACAGCACTTGCCCCCGCGCCAGTCCGCGGGCTTCGCCGGGGTAGGACAGGCCGGCTTTGAGGCCCTGGAAATCCAGGTCTAAAAAATGCTGCCAGGACTTCTTAGTAGCGATGCGGTAGTAAGTTTCCTTTACCGCTTGCACCTCCCCCCCATAGGCCCCGTAGAGGGCCCCTATCAGAGCCCCAGCCGAAGTACCAATGAGCACCTCCGGCTTCACCCCGGCCTCCTCCAAAGCCCACAGGGCACCAATGTGAGCCGCGCCCCGGGCGGTACTACCAGTTAAGACCAAAGCAAATTTCCCCTTCGCCTTCTTTTGGGCCGCATTGTTGGCCGCCATGTATCATTCCTCCTTCGCAACAATGGATTACGGGCAGCATTTATATTCTAACCTATAACCGCCGGATTGTCAACCTCCCTAATGGCTCTTGCCTTCAAGGGGAAATTGTGCTATACTTAATAGTAACCGTAGCGCCGGCCTGAAGCCGGCGTCTACAACGTCCGCGCCCACGATGCCTGTACGTGGGGGTCGGGGAGGGCAGCAGTCATGGCTAAGGCCACCATTCTGGTAGTGGATGACGAAGAGCATATCTGCGAGTTAGTTACCCTGTACCTGGAACGGGAAGGGTTCACCTGCCTTTGGGCCCACGATGGGCCTACGGCCTTGCGTCTGACTCGGGAGAGGGAACCTGACCTCATCATTTTGGACCTCATGCTGCCCGAAATGGATGGCTGGGAAGTGTGTCGGGAACTGAGGAAGAAGGGAGATATTCCCATAATCATGCTTAC
>DTZQ01000009.1 GCA_012961305.1 Armatimonadota bacterium
CCTCCAGAATGACTTCCATCCGCTGCCGATTCCAAGCGGCCAGCAGCGTCAGGAGTTCCTCCACGAAGTCCGACTCATCTATGGCCAAGAGGAGGAGGTTCGGAATGCCACACAGCCAGCAGGCCGTATCGGCCACGGAGCCCCAGCCTCCGGTGACCAAGAGGCCGTGCCGGGCAGCGAAATCTCTGGCCTGCCGTGTCCCTTCGCGAAAGGTTCTGAGGTCCTCCGCCGAGGGCGGGGTGAACAGGTAACGCAGCGGCGGCAAATCCCCGCGGGCGGTGACTAAGAACTTCCGCGAGCGGGGGATTAGATAGTCGTCCAAAAAGGGCACGTGGTTTCCGTAGGGCCAGTCGTCCGTCTGCCGCACCTCCGTGCGCAAGGTGCCCGCGGGCGTGACGTATTCCTTGTACAGCAGGGGATACCGCTCGCCCGCCTGCTCCCCCCACCACTCCTTCACCTCCACCTGGGGATGGAAGCGCACCGGCAAGCCGTGCAGGTCAGCATGGTCGGAAGGGGCCTGGAGAGTTGTCAGTGGCAAATCTACGGTCGCGTCCAGGCCCAACGCCAACTGCCGCTCCACGAACTCGAACTGTGTGCGGCACTGGCTCCGCAGGGCGGCGAAAATCATGAAACAACAGGGGACATAGTCCGCTTCCTGGTGGTTCAGGGCGGCTAACATTCGCTCTCGCGAGGAAAATTTCTGGCGCATGGGGTTACCTCCTATTTCGACAATGTTAAATTCGCCGTTAGACCTGCCCCAGGTTGAAATCTTGGGCTACAGCCAAGCCCCAACGTAAACCGTGGGTCTCAGCAGCCAAAGGATGCTCAAGCATCCTGATTCCCGCCCCCGTGTGCCTGAGCACGTTTCCCTGCCCTGCCTGTGCATTGACACTCAGGCCCTGCTTGCGTTGAAACCTTCCCGAAGGATGGCTACTCCCCGCTGTCTTCCCCCAGTTCCCGCTGCATTATCTCGGCGAACCGAAGGTCCAAGATGAGCCGCCGCAGGGGTTCCTGCCGGGCTACTCGCCGGAGGTACTCCATCAGAACTTCCTCTCCCTCTGGGCCGCGCACTTCGGCCTCTCGGCCTTCCACTTTCAGCACAGTCACCGGGAACAGCAGGCAGTACTTCCTCACCTCCCAGCAGTCACCTCGCCGCCGGAGGAATAACTTTCGGCCTCGCTCGCAGTTAACCCGCTCTACGGCCTTTTCCAGCGAGGCCGGATAGAACTCCCCCAGTTCACAACGGAAAAACCGACGGCTCATTCTCCTCCTGGCCTTATTGGTCGCCCTCCCGGTACACTCGGATTTCGTACACTCGCGCGCTGGGGTCGCCATTGGTGGCCCGAACCTCTAAACGCAACTGGCGAGCGGTCACCGGAGCGAAACGGTGCACTCGCCGCCGCTGGTAGTTGCCCTCCACTTCCACCACTGTTTTCCACCCACCTGCCTCCCAGACCTGTAGCGCATAGTCGCGCCCACATTCGGGGATGCGGTACAGCGGCGGGAAGTGGTCGAAATCCAGGTGTAGGAAAGTGTCGAAGGTCAGATAGACGGTGTCGAAGGTCACCTCCTCCCGGAAGTCAAGGGTCACTGCTTGGGGCAGTTTCGCTGCCGGGTCGGACATCCACAGGTTTGTCCATTTCTCCGGTCGGGCCACGCCGCTGATGAGGTTCTCCGGGCCAAAAGGAGCCGCTGGTGGGTAAGGGCGCAGGGCGTACATTGCCTTTTCGCTGGCCCACCGCTGCCAGGCAGGTTTCCGGCTGGCCGCCGCCACTCCCGGCACCGGCTTCGTCTGGGTCCAGGCCAGCCCGGCGCAACCGTAAACGTTCACCTGGTAGAGCCTCCTCTCTGTGGCCGCCCCCAGGTGAAAATCCACCCAACCTTTGTACCCGGCCGGAACGGTCGCCGTGGCCGTCAACGGGGGCTCCGAACGGCTTTCGTTGAAACTCCAGATGTCCGTCGCTGGCAGGAGTTCGACTTTCACTTCTGCCTCCCGGTCGAGGGAAGATTCCAAATGCAAACTCAGGGTCTCCAACCGCTCTGCGGTCACCGGAAAAATCTGGGCCCGATACCGTTCGAGGGAAGAACTTCCGCCGCTGGGTTCCAGCATTAGCGGGGCGCTGGAAGTGGCGCTGACTGTGGCCCGAGGGGCCAAATCGGCGGGGTCCTGGTTGGGCAAGTTCAGGATAAAACAGTCGTCTTTGAGGAGCGTTTGTTGGAGTTGGGCCACCTGCTCCTGCGCCAGGGTGCGGGGAGTGACCCTGTATTTCAGACACAGGCTGGCCGCGGTGCCCACGGCCTGCCCCAGCACGGCGCAGGTGAGCATCAGTCGGGTGGTGCCCAGGGCCACATGGGTTACGGAAATGTCCCGCCCAGCCATGAACAGGTTTTCAATGTTCCGCGAGTAGAGGCAGCGCAGGGGGATGCTGTAGGGCTGAATGCGCAGTTGGTCGGACAGGTCGGGATTGCCGCTGAGGGCCTCCGGCGGCTGGTCCTGGGCCAAGATACCGCCCATGGTGTGGAGGTCAATGAACCAGCCTCCGTAGGCTACCCGGTCGGGGAAGGGTTGGTTCTGGCGCACATCGTGCTCGGTGAGGATGTAGTCGCCTATCAGTCGCCGGCTCTCTCGCTTGCCGGGGAGCATACCAATCCAGTCGAGGGCCAGGTTTTCCGCCCCGTGCTCGCCGTGATTTTTGATGTGGTCCCACACGCCTAACAAGTGCCGCAGGGCCTCAGCGCAGATTTCCTCGTTCTGGTCAATGGTGTCGAAGGGCGCCCCGACCTCAATCCACCAGTAGCCTGCATATTCGCGCCTGTTGTAGGGCGAATGGTGTCGGTGGTAGAGGGACTCCTCGGTCGGGTAATCCTCGGCCCAGGGCGGAGGAGTAAAGGGTACGGGCCGACCCACGTCCCGTGCCCGGAAGAGCAGGGAACTGCCCTGGGTCAAGTTGTCTGCCTCTTCGGGAGCCAGCGATTCGTTGAACTCCCGCCGAGCCTCCCGTCCCAGGCGGAACTCCGCTCCGGCCGCGGCTCCAATGGTGCCGTCG
>DTZQ01000010.1 GCA_012961305.1 Armatimonadota bacterium
CCACGTGCTGCTGCACCAGACGGTGGTGGGGTTGGAGGCCAAGAAACAGATGGAACTGGCTGGAATGCAACCTGATGTACTTATTGGTTGCATTGGAGGCGGGTCTAACTTTGCCGGCTTCTCCTTCCCGTTCCTGCAGGACAACCTCCAGGGCCGGGCCAACTATCGGGCCATTGCGGTAGAGCCGGAGGCCTGTCCCACCGTGACCCGGGGGCCCTACACCTACGACTACGGAGATACGGCCCACATGACCCCCCTGCTGAACATGTACACCTTGGGCAGTGGGTTCGTGCCTCCACCTATTCATGCGGGCGGCTTGCGCTATCATGGCATGGCCCCGCTCATCAGTTACCTGTGCCATGAAGGTCTAATGGAATGCCGTGCCTACCACCAAAACGCCGTTTTCGAGGCGGCGGTGCTTTTCACCGAGACGGAAGGCATCCTTCCCGCCCCAGAGCCGGCCCATGCGATAAAGGCGGTGATAGATGAAGCCCTGGCCGCAAAGGAAGCCGGGGAGGAGCGAGTTATCGTGTTCAACCTCTCCGGACATGGGTATTTCGACATCAGCGCCTACGATGCTTACTTAGCGGGCAAATTGGAGGACTATGCCTACCCGCAGGAGAAAATCGCCCAGGCCCTGGAGGCTTTGCCTCCGGTGCCCGGGGCCTGAGGGGAAAGGAAACGGGAGTCCAAAGGCCCATGACCAAGTACATCTTCGTAACCGGTGGAGTGGTCTCTTCCATTGGGAAGGGGATTACTACGGCGTCCTTGGGGCGGTTGCTCAAGAACCGGGGTTTGGAGCCGGCCCTGCTGAAAATTGACCCCTACATCAACGTGGACGCCGGAACCATGAACCCCTACCAGCATGGAGAGGTGTTCGTCACCGAGGACGGGGCAGAAACGGATTTGGACCTGGGCCACTACGAGCGGTTCGTGGATGTGAACTTGACCCGCCACAGCAACATTACCACCGGTCAGGTGTATGACAACGTTATCCGCAAGGAACGGGCTGGGGAATATTTGGGGGGGACGGTGCAGGTTATTCCCCACATTACGGACGAAATCAAACGGCTTATCCGTTTGGTGGCTAAGCGCCAGCAAGCGGATGTGGCTATTGTCGAAGTCGGTGGTACAGTAGGGGACATCGAAAGTCTGCCCTTCTTGGAAGCCCTTCGCCAATTTCGCCAGGACGTCGGCCCCGAAAATGTCCTGTACATCCACGTGACCCTGGTGCCCTTCGTGGGCCCCCGGCGGGAAATTAAGACCAAACCCACCCAGCACAGCGTCAGGGAACTGCGCAGCGTGGGCATTCAGCCGGATATCCTCATCTGTCGTACCAAGTTGCCCCTGACCGAGGAACAGCGGTACAAGATTTCCCTGTTCTGTGACACTCCCGATGAAGCGGTTATTGAAGGCCTGGACACGGAAGAGGTGTATGAAATTCCCCTCATCTTTGAGCGACAGGGGCTGGGACGGCTGGTGCTGCAACGGCTGGGTCTGAAGGCTCCGGAACCGGATATGCAGGAGTGGGAAGCCTTGGTCAATCGCCTCTGCCATCCTAAACAGGAGGTCAGCGTGGCCATCGTGGGCAAGTACATTCGGTTGCGCGACGCCTACATCAGCATTATCGAAGCCCTCAAGCACGCAGGTATTGAAAATGACGCCCGGGTGAACCTGTTGTGGGTGGACGCCGAAGAAGTGGAACGCTATGGCCCGGAAACTTACCTGCGTGAGGCGGATGCGGTCCTCGTGCCGGGAGGGTTCGGAGACCGAGGTATTGAGGGAAAAATTGCCGCCATTCGCTACGCCCGCGAGAACCGGGTGCCCTTTTTGGGACTGTGCTTGGGCTTGCAATGTGCAGTCATTGAGTTTGCCCGCAACGCAGGCGGGCTGCAGCGGGCCAACAGCACGGAGTTTGACAAAAACACCCCCCATCCAGTAATTGCCCTGCTGGAGGAACAGAAACACGTGCGGAACCTGGGAGGTACCATGCGGCTGGGGGCAATGGAGTGTTACTTGAAGCCGGAAACCCTGGCCCGCCGCTGCTACGGTACGGATGTGGTGTACGAGCGCCACCGCCACCGCTACGAGGTAAACAACGAATATCGCAGCCGCTTGGGAGAAAAAGGCCTGATTTTCTCCGGCCTTTCGCCCAACGGAGAACTGGTCGAAATCATCGAACTGCGCAACCATCCCTTCTTCCTGGCCACCCAGTTCCACCCGGAGTTCAAATCCCGACCCAACCGGGCCCATCCGCTCTTCCGCGAATTCGTCCGGGCGGCCATGGAAAATCGGAGATGAGTAACTGCGGGGCAAATTGGGCCATCTTCACCGGTACTGAGGGCCGAGGGACTCAGTCCTTCTTTGGGGGTGGGCGAAGAAGGCGGGCGGCGGTTCTACCAGCCGGAGGGAACTTCGCTGCCCACTTTGCAGGAGTTGGCGGTGGCGATGGAGCGACTGCGAGCAGCATTGGCTCGCCGACAGGGTGAAGGGGAAGCATGAGTCGTAACTTCCTGGACGATTTGAACCCCGTTCAGCGGGAGGCCGTAACCTACGGAGAAGGGCCGCTCTTGGTCTTTGCCGGTGCGGGGTCGGGCAAGACGCGGGTTTTAACCTACCGCATTGCTTACTTGCTGGCCGAGCGAGGCGTGGCGCCCCGTCAAATCTTGGCCTGCACCTTCACCAACAAAGCGGCCAATGAGATGAAAGAGCGGATAGTGCGCCTCGTGGGCTCCCGCAGTCGTGGGATGTGGATTGGCACCTTTCATTCCCTCTGTGCGCGAATGCTCCGGGAGTACGTGGACCGCTTGGGACGGCAGCGCAACTTTGTCATCTTCGACGAGGCTGACCAACTGGCCCTCCTGCGGGAGTGTCTGCGAGAACTGGACCTGGACGAAAAACAGTATCCTCCCCGCACCTTCGGTTACCGCATCAGCGGGGCCAAAAATGCCCTCCTTGGCGTGGAGGAATTCGCCCAGGATGCCCGCTACTTCACGGAGCAACTCACCGCCGAGGTGTATCGCCTCTACGAGAGGAAGTTGGCGGAAAACAATGCCTTGGACTTCGATGACCTCATCCTGTACACGGTGCGGCTGTTTGAGGAACATCCCGACGTTCTGGCCACCTATCAGGAGCGGTTCCGCTATGTGCTGGTGGACGAATACCAGGACATAAACCACAGCCAGTATCGGTTCCTGCAACTTCTGGCCGGCAAATATCGCAACCTGTGCGTGGTGGGCGACGATGACCAGTCAATTTACGGCTTCCGGGGAGCGGATATGCGTCTCATTTTGCAGTTTGAGCGCGATTGGCCGGAGGCGAAAATCGTCAAGTTGGAGCAGAACTACCGCTCTACCCAGCGCATTCTGGAGGCCGCCAATGCGGTCATCGCCCACAATCAGGGACGGCGGCCCAAAGTGCTGTGGACGGAAAACCCCGTGGGCGTACCGGCCCTCCTCCACGAAGCCAGCAACGAACATGAAGAAGCCTTCTTCGTCGCCAACACCATCAATGCTTTAGTGCGGCAGGGCTATGCCTACGCCGACTGCGCCGTGCTCTATCGTACCCATGCTCAATCCCGCGTGTTTGAGGATGTGCTGCTGAACCTGGCCATCCCCTACCGCATCGTCGGCGGCCTGCGGTTCTACGAGCGCAAGGAAATTAAAGACCTCCTCGCTTACCTGCGGGTCTTGTACAATCCGGCCGACAACATGAGTTTGCTGCGCATTCTCAACGTGCCTCCCCGGGGGATTGGCAGCAAAACCCAGTCGCGCCTGCAGCGGCTGGCAGCGGAATTGGGGGGGTCGCTCTACGAAGCCTGTGTGTATGCAACAGAGGAGGAAGTGCTGTCTCCTACCTCCGCCCGGGCGGTGAGGAGTTTCGTGCGCCTCCTGGAGTCCCTGCGGGAGGAAGCAGAGCAACTGCCCCTGGCGGAACTGGTGGACTGGGTCGCGGAACGCAGCGGCTACTTGGAAGCCCTGCAGGCCGAGCACACTTTGGAGGCCGCCGCCCGCTTGGAGAACTTGCAGGAGTTGGTCACCGTAGCGCGGGAGTTCGAGGAGCAGCATGAGGATTCCTCCCTGCGGGCCTTCCTGGAGAACATGGCCCTGATTTCGGACGTAGACCAACTTTCAACCGCGGCCAACGCCGTTACCCTCCTAACCCTCCACAGCGCCAAGGGGTTGGAGTTCCCGGTGGTGTTCATCGTGGGGCTGGAGGAAGGGCTTTTCCCCCATGCCCGCTCCTTAGACAACGGGCAGGAGTTGGAGGAGGAACGCCGCCTGTGTTACGTGGGCATGACCCGGGCCAAAGAGCGGCTGTATCTCACCTATGCCTGGCAGCGCACCCTTTACGGGCGAACGGAACTGAGCACCCCCTCCCGGTTCCTGTCCGAAATACCAGAGGAGTTCCTGCAGACCGAGGGCGGTTGGCCCGTGGTCGCTCCTGCGGTAGCAGCCGAACCTTCGCCTGCGGCCGGGTTGGACTTAACCCGCATCCTGTCCCGTCACCGGCGAGGGGAAATGCCCGCCGAAGACGCCACAAGAGCCCCGACAGAACCGCTGGCCTTTAATCCGGGGCAGAAGGTACGCCATCCCACCTTCGGCGAGGGCATTGTGATAGCCTGTAAAGGCAGCGGCCCAACGGCAGAGGTGAAGGTGGTTTTCAAGGGCCGGGGCGAAAAGACCCTGCTTTTGGAATATGCGAAATTGGAGGCGATTTAGATGCCTCGCTGTGAGGAACTTCTGGCCGAAATTGAAAAACTTCCCCCGGAGGAGCAAGCCCGCCTCAAAGAACGGCTTCTCCCGGCGGAAGTCCACCGCTAAGATAGGGAGTCGATGGCATGACCCGAGAGGAAGCCCAAAAACGCCTTCAGGAATTGCGGGAGCAAATCCACTACCACAACTACCGCTATTACGTGTTAGACAGGCCGGTCATTTC
>DTZQ01000011.1 GCA_012961305.1 Armatimonadota bacterium
AGCCCGGCGGGATTAAAGTTAACCTTGTCGAGTTACCCTCCTCTTATTTTTACGTACCCATATCGCGCCAGGGCTTCGTAGAACTCCCTTAGTCGCACTTCCTTCACCCCTGTCTCACCGGCAACCAGTTCCTCAATCTCGGCTACGCTCCTCTTTCCATCGGCCCAGAATTCGGCCCGCAGGGCCACTTCGCCGGTGATGTGGTTGCGCTTTAGCAACTCCTGCCATTCCGCGCGGTCTTTCCGGGGAATGCGGGTCAGGCGCGAGTGGCCCAGGACGAGCCGCTCTGGAACCACCTGTTTTGCCTGTTGCTTGTACCGGCTGCGGCTGGGTCGGGGCTTGCGTGCGGGCACGCCCAAGGCTCGGGCTGCCCGGCGGAAGCCCTGTTCCGCCGCCGCAGCCAGTTCCCGTTTCAACGGCTCCAAATCCGCCCGTACTGCCTCTGCCCTCCGCCCGGCCAACCGGGCTACTGAGTCCAGCGCCAACCCGTAGCGCACCTGCAAGTAGGCCAACTGGCGCCACAAATCTCCCTGGGTCTCCTTGCCCCTCTGGCTCCTCGCCTCATACTGCCGAGTGATATGCTTGCTTACCGCCTCCATCATTTCCCGCTGCGCCTCATTCAGCACCTCCTCCGCCAACCAGCGCGCCTCCTGTTCCCCCGCGTTGGCAAGAAAATAGACGTAAGTTGCCACTGCCTGTTCAATCCAACGCAGCCTTTCCGGGTCCAACTTGTCCGGGGTATCGGCGGAGGAGTGATAGAAGGTGTAGGGGTGTTCGATGAGCAGAGGACAAGGCACCCCAATGGTCGGGTCGGCAATGAGGTTATCGGCGTCAACGTAGGGCTTTTCCTCCCAGTTGACCAGCAACTTGTCGGTGCGCGAAAGGTGCTCCAAGATGAGGCGCAGCAGGGTGTCGGTGTAGGAACTTTGGGCGTGCGGATTGTGGGAGAGGCCCAGCCGGGCACGGCAAAGTGACTCCCGTCCGCCTACGCAGTCCAAGGTCACCCCCGCGACCAGGTTGCTGAAGAGGTCCGGCCGTTCCACCACCGCTCCCATCATGCCCATGCACTCGTAAGTGAAGAGCATCCTGATGCCCCGCTTCGGCGGTTTCAGTTTCCCTCGGGCGATGAGTTCGTGCAGGCATCTCAGCACCTCTATGGCCAGCCCGCAGCCGCTGGCGTCGTCAATGGCCCCCACTTCGTACAGGTGGCCGTTCATCAGCACCTCTTCCTTCGTCCGACCGGGTATGCGGCCGGTGACCACGTCCACCGTCCCATCGTAGAAGTGAGCATCTACCTCCGCGTGCAGTCGCACTGTACCCTCCCGGCGAATCAGTTCCCGCAGCCATTGTCCCTGGCGCGGGGAGAGCACGAAGCCCCAGCACTCCGTATCGCCTTTCTTCATTCCCCAGCCCCCGTAATCGTAATCGGGGCCAAAACGCTCCCAGGCCCGCGTGTCCGGCAGTTCCAGCGGCGGCCGATAGTAGTCGTAGGTCGGCAGGTAGTCGGAAATTATCCCCACCGCTCCCTGTTTGACCGCCTCTACTTTTACCGCCCGCGCCGACTGCCGAGTGAACAGTATTTTCCCCTCCACGTCTGCCCCTTCGTAATCTTCCGCCTTCGTTCCGCCCTCCAGCAGCACCACCTCGGCGGTCACTCCGCCGGGCGGAGTGGGCTTGCTGTACACCACCAAGGAACACGGCTCTTCCCGGTAATTGCCCAATACGACCTCGCCCCGTTTCTCCGTGGGCAGCACGGTCAGGGTAGCCGCTTTAGCGTCCCAGGCGCGGGGCATTATCCAGTCGCCGTAGAGGGTCTCTCCATCGGCGGGCAAGGAGAAAATTTCCGCCTCCAGCCCGTATTCCTCCATCTTCGCCCGGCAGTACTGAGCCGCCTGATGATGCTGGTCGAAAGACGACCAGCGGTCATAGTCGTGGATATGCGCAATCAAGTCTAAGGCATTCACGCCCGATACGTATGGTGAGAGCATATCCAGGATTTGCCTGAACATGGGCACCTCCTCCTTGGGCCGTTCGCTTGTTGCAGGTCCCCCTTTCGGAAACGCGTCAGATTACGTCGCTGGAAGGGTAACTATCCGAAGTGCACGCCGTAGCGGAAGCCAGCGTCGCCAGCGTACATGGCCAAATTGCCCCATACGACGCCGCCCAGAAAGAAATGTCCCAAAGCCAGTCCGAGGAAGGCTGGAATAAGCCGTTTGTAGAGGTTCGCCCCGCCCAACTTGAACACGCCCAATTTGAGGCCCCAGACCAACAGGAAAGGCCCCCACAGTCGGTCTCCGTAGGTGGTAGCCAGGGCGAAGCCCAACGGATGGAGGGGAAAGCGTAAGAAGACCGTACGCAGCACCAGCAACAGGGCGGTAAAGAGGAAGCCGACCAGGGAGAAACCCGTCCGCAACCGGTCCGGCGGCTTGGGCATTTGGGCATAACTTGCTAACTGGTCGTACTCATTCCGCGCCAGCGTGCAGCGATACCCTCCCTGAATGCTGCCGCCATCCAGCACGTTTATCCCGTACTGATAGTACGAGGTCAGGTTCGTCCAGTAGGCCGCGGCTAAGCCCACCAGGAGTGCTAAGACAATCACCCAAACCATACTGCTTCGCCGCAGGCGCGTTTCCTCGGCCAATTTGAGGCTCTCCAACTGGTACGCGGCGGCGGAGGGGAAATAGCCGCGCGGCAGGAAGGCCACCGCCGACATCACCGTTAGGGTAGTGTAGTCGCCACCAGGCGCGAGCGGGGTTGAACCGAAAGCGTTGAGAATGGCCTTCTCCTGCTGCCAGTAGGGAAAAAGCCAGATGTTAGGCACGCCTGTCTCGGCGCGAATGCGAATGTACACTAAGGCGAAGGCGAAAATGAGGGCCCAATAGATGAGCAATACCCACCAAGCCATCCCCGCCGCCCACAGCCAGAAGTAGAGAACTGCCAAGCCTCCCCCAAAACCCAGAAGGGCCAGACGGTAACGCCGCACTTCCTGGGGCGAGGCTGTGCGCTGAAAGTTAAAGGTCCGGCGGATGACATCCCGCCAGTGATGGCGGGCAATCCACAGTAGGAACAGCGCCAGGGCTACATAAGCGCCAGTTCCCTGCTCTAAGGGGAAGGGAAACCCTGCGAGGTCGTAGCCTAACAGCACCGCGCCAACGGACTCCGCCTTCAGCAGGAAATAGCAGACCCAAGTCGAGAGCAGTACGTCTAAGGAGACCAGATAGCCGAAGCCGATGAGTTCCGGGCGATACCAAAAGTAGAGGGGTTGAATGGCGTTCAAGGGACGCTCAGTGAACAGCGCCCCCAAGTTGAAAGTGCGGCCCAGGGTGATGACGCTCGGGTTGAAGGCGTGGAGGATGTTCAACAGGTTGTACAGCGAGGAGAGGCCGAAGCCAAGCCACATCAGAGGGTTTTTGAAGAAGGCCGCTCCCAGCCAAGTGCCATCCCCCTCCCCAGTTACCTCCAGGGGAAGGTAAAGCAAGGGAAAAGTCAATCGCTCTCGTTCCGTCCACTGCCGTTGCAGGAGCACGGTCAGACTCAGCAGAGTCAGCCACAGCACGCCAAAGAAAGCCGTCCACAAGAGCAAAGGGCCCTTCCAAGCACCCCAAGGCACGCCTCCCTCCTCTGCGCCCTCATACATTGCTCGCAAAACTTCCAGATTGCGCGGAGCGAACCAGGCTGGAAGATAAGGCTGAAACTGCTCATAGCGGTTCTCAGGCGTGGCGAAATAGAACAGAGCCGTCGTCGCCGGGAAGAGGTATTTGACGATGCCCGGCCCGGCCATGGTGATAGCGATGGCCAGGAAGCAATAAATGAAGAGAATCTCGGCCCGGCTGAGGGCGAGTCGACGCCAGAGGCGCGTCAGCAGCGGGTTCAGGGCTACCAGTAAGAGGAGGAAAGCCACCGCAGGCACCGGCGGCACCGCCTCGCTCCCCTGAAATACATGGGCCACCAGTTCCGCCCGGTCAATCCAGAGGTTGCCTAAGACGGTCAGGCCAACGGCTATTAACAGAGCCCGTAGGGTCAACCGGCAACTGGCCACCGAAGAGGCATTTGAGCACTTCATCACCATTTCTTACTCGATGAACTGGCGGGGGTTCGTCTCCAACCACCTCACATACTCCCCCAGTGCATCTACCACGGGCCGCAATTTCTCCGCCACCTCGTTGAGCACCTGCAGGCCCAGGTCCACGTCTATTCCGGCCCGCGGCGGAACGTGCTGCAACTCATGCGTGTAGTGGTAGCCCACCATCCCATAGGGCTGTATCTTCCGCAGGGGCTCGGCCAACTCCTTCCCCGCCGGCGGTTCGACATCGGTCAAGGCGGTCAGGTCAGGAATGACGTGTCCCTTGCCCAGAACCTTTGCCGCCGCGTAAGCCAGCATCGCTTCTTTGTACGCCCCGTCGAAGTTCGGAATCCTCTCCCGCAGGGCTGCATCGTTCACCTGGGTCCAGGGGTTGAGATAGAGGACCGGGATGTTCTCCTCCTCGAACAGGGTGCGCACCGCGGTGCCGATGGGTATGCCATTGGGCCCGTGTATGCTGAGGATGAAAATGCGCCGAAATCCCTGCCGCCACAGGGCCCGCACGATGGCCTTGAGCATGGCTACCTGCACGTCAATGGGGATGGAGACCGCGCCCCTGAAGGTGCTCGTAGCCCCGGTGAAGTTGTAGGTCAGCGGGGGAAGCACTATCCCTTCACACTTCTCCGCCAGCAGTTTGGCCACCGCCGTGGCCACGTAGTAGTCACAGCCCAGGGGCACATGCGGCCCGTGCCCCTCGATGGGGCCGGTGGGAAGAAATACCGGCGCCTCGCGCTCCAAGGCCTCTGCCGCCTCGCGCCAAGTCAGTTCGTCCAAGAAGACCTTGCGCATCGGTGCACCTCCTTCCGGCGTTAATACTCACTATACTTTTGCACTTTTTTGGTAATTACTCAGCCCTCACCCCCTGACCCTCTCCTTCACCAGTACTGAGTGCTGAGGACTGAGGGCAGAGGGACTCAGTACTCACGCCTCAGTCCTTTTAGACAAGGGCCGTCTCAACGGAGCTATAGCCCCTGACTCCAAAGGGCCTCCTCGTCCC
>DTZQ01000012.1 GCA_012961305.1 Armatimonadota bacterium
TCAGGCAGCCCTCACCCTCGGCTCCCTCCCAACCCTCCCCGCACGCGGGGAGGGCAAAGGACGAGAAGGCCCTTTGGAGTCAGGGACTTCAGCCCCGTTGAGACGGCCCGGTTAGGACGGCTCCTGTCTAAAAGGACTGAGGACTGAGTTGTGAGTACTGAGTCCCTCAGTCCTCAGCACTCTATACTGGTGAAGGAAGGGGGCAGGGGGTGAGGGCTGAGTAATTACGAGGTAATTGCAAAGTTAGATAACTAACGATGAGTGGGGTAGCGGGTTTCGTTTCGGCTATCATTCCGGCGGCCGGACGCGGGGAACGGGCTGGCGGGAAAGCCAATAAACTTTTCTATCCCTTGGCTGGAGTACCGCTGTTGGTCCACACCTTGCGGGCTTGTGAACGGGCTACTCTGGTGGACGAAATTGTCCTGGTAATGCGTCCTGAGGACCAGGCTCAGGTGACCTCGTGGCCGGCCCGGTACAACTGGCGCAAAACCCTTCGCTTCGCTCCTGGTGGAGAAACCCGTCAGGAATCCGTGTGGCGGGGGCTGTGTGCGGTGGATGAACGGTGTGCGATAGTAGTAGTCCACGATGGAGCCCGGCCCCTGGTATCCCCGGAACTTCTCGACCGGGCGGTGAGGGAAGCAGCCCAGCATGGCAGTGCCGTGGCTGCCATACCCGTAGTGGACACCATCAAGCGTTCCCCCGATGGAACCATGGTCGCCGAAACCCTGCCTCGGGAGCAACTGTGGGCGGTGCAAACTCCCCAGGCTTTCCCTCGGACCTGCTTGCAGGCCGCCCATGAGCGCGCCCTGGCCGACGGTTTTGTAGGTACGGATGAAGCCAGTTTGCTGGAATACAGTGGTGAAACTGTGCGCTTGATTCCCGGCGACCGCCGCAACTTGAAGGTGACGACGCCAGAGGACTTTGTGATAGCCGAGGCCTGGCTACGAACTGGTGGGGAAACCCCTGGGCCAGGGGAGGCAGGAGGGGAGTGGCGCATCGGCTTGGGGTACGACGTCCACCGGTTGGTAGAAGGACGACCTCTGTGGTTGGGCGGGGTGTTGATCCCCTCAGACAAAGGGCTACTTGGCCACTCTGATGCTGATGCCCTGCTCCATGCCCTTTGTGATGCCCTCTTAGGTGCCATAGGGGCGGGCGACATAGGACACCACTTCCCTGACACTGACCCGCAATATAAAGACATCGCCAGCCTGCGCTTGCTGGAGCGAGTGGTCACCCTGGTGGAAGCGAAGGGCTATCGGGTGCACAACGTAGATGCTACCATCCTGGCCGAGCGGCCCCGCTTGGCTCCTTATCTGGAGCAAATGCGCACCCGAATTGCAGCCGTGCTCCACTGCTCACCGGAACAGGTGAACCTCAAAGCGACGACGCATGAAGGACTGGGACCCATCGGGGCCGGAGAGGGCATCGCCGCACACGCCGTAGCGTGTGTAACCAATAAATAGAGGAGCAAAGGGAACATGGAAATTACCGTTACGGGGAAAAACTTAGAAGTACCTGAACCCATCCGAAAATACGTGACCAGGAAATTAGAGCGTCTACTGCGACGGTTCAATAACCTCGTCCAAGAGGCTCAGGTAACGGTGAGTGCGCAGCGCAACTGGCAAACCGTGGAAATCACCCTCAGCGCAGTCGGTAACTTGCTGCGGGCAGAGGAGCGTACCAACGACTGGCGAGCCTCCTGTGACAGTGCCTTGGACAAACTGGAACGTCAACTGCTTAAGCACAAAGAACGCCTCATCCAGCGTCATCGAGCCCAAGTCGAAGTTCCTTCGCCAGGGGAGGAGGAACCAGCGGCAGAATCCGCCCTGCCACGCATAGTGCGCACTAAAACTTTCAGTTTGCGCCCGACCACCATAGAGGAGGCCGTCCTGCAGATGGACCTCCTGGGCCACGATTTCTACGTCTTCAACAACGCGGAAACGGGAGAAATCAACGTCCTTTATCGGCGCAAAGACGGAGACCTGGGGCTGCTCCAACCGGAACCCTGAGGAGGAGACCAAATGGCACGCGTATTGTATCCGGCAGCGGAGGAGTTGTTCATCAACCGAGAAAAACTGCTGCGGAAATTGCATTGGATTGCAGAAGAAGCCGGGGGACTTCAAGCACAACTTGTGCCTGTTTGGACGCTGGCGGATTGGCAAAACTCTACTGCTGCTGAAGTTCTACGACGAGTTGTTCGCTAAGCAGGGAAAAGTAGTGCCCATTTACTACGCTTTCCCCCGTGGGGAGCGGCAGGTCAAGCGGGGGAGTACAAGTTTCGGGGGCGGAAGTTGGCGAA
>DTZQ01000013.1 GCA_012961305.1 Armatimonadota bacterium
AGAAGCGTGCTGAAGCCCGCTGAGGTTTGGAGACCGGGGCGCTTGAAAGGGCCCAGGGTCGGAAACTAATGCAAGTCGCGCGGCTGTACGGAATACGGGATGTGCGGGTGGAGGAGATGCCGGAGCCGGGGGAACCGGGGCGGGGGGAGGTGCTCCTGCGGCTCACCGTGGTGGGGGTGTGTGGCTCGGATGTGCACTACTATACCCAGGGGCGCATCGGCGACCAGGTGGTCACTCGCCCGCTCATCTTGGGCCATGAGCCGGCGGGCGTGGTCGAGGCTCTCGGGCCGGGGGTGACTCACCTGCGGGCGGGCGACCGGGTGGCGGTGGACCCGGCCGTGTCCTGTGGGGCCTGTGAGTCCTGCCGAGAGGGGCATCCCAACCTCTGTCCCCAAGTGCGCTTTTTCGGCACGCCGCCGGTGGACGGGGCGTTTCGGGAGTTGGTAGTACATCCGGCTTCCTGCGTTTTCCCCCTGCCACCGGAGGTGAGCGAGGAGGAAGGGGCTCTGCTGGAAACCTTCGGCGTCGGCCTGCACGCAGTAGACCTGGGCCACTTGCGGCCCGGTTTCACCGTCGCCGTGTTGGGCTGTGGGCCGGTGGGTCTGATGACCCTGCTGGCTGCCCGGCTGGGAGGAGCGGCCCAGGTGTTTGCCACCGATTTGCTGTCCTGGCGTTTGGAAGCCGCCCGGGAGTTGGGAGCGACAGCCGCGTTCAATCCTCAGGAAAGGGACGTGGTGCGGGAAATACTGGCCGCCACGCAAGGGCGGGGAGTGGATGTGGCCTTCGAGGCGGCGGGAGCGGCGGAAACGCCTCAGCAGTGCACGGAGGTGGCCAAGCGGGGCGGCACGGTGGTGCTCATCGGCATACCGGATGATGACACCTTGCACTTAACCCATTCCACCGCCCGGCGTAAGGGCCTCACCCTCAAGATGTGCCGTCGCATGAAACACGTTTACCCCCGGGCCATTCGTTTAGTGGCCAAGGGTTGCGCACCCTTGGCTCCCTTGGTCACCCACCGTTTCCCCCTCTCTCGCGTCGCGGAGGCTTTCGACCTCGTTGCCAACTATCGGGACGGGGTGATAAAGGCGGTGGTGGAGATGTGAGGCTACCGGGGAAACGTAAAGCGTAAAGTTGGAGGGATTTGCCCTGTGCTCCTGCCCTTCGACAGCGGGAGGGTTGGGAAAATGAAAACGTTACTAATAGTCTGCGGGGGAGCGGCCGATGAGCCGCAGGAGGAGTTAGATGGAGAAACGCCTTTAGCCGCGGCTCGACTGCCCCGCTGGAATGACCTGGCCCGCCAGAGTCTCGTGGGCTTGGTACAGTTGGTGCCCTCAGAGGAGGACACCGGCAGCGACCGGGCTACGGCTGCTCTGTTGGGCTACGACCCCGTAGGGGAGTACACTGGTCGGGGTGCTTTTGACTTCCGGGGGATAGGGGGAAAATTGGGCGAGCGGGAGGTGGCTCTGCGGGTGGACCTGCTTAGTTTCGATGGGGAACGTCTGCAGGGGCCGGAACCCATCCCCGACTCGGCGGCGACCGCTCCTCTGTTTCGCCTGTTGGCTGAGCGCCTTGGCACCCGCCGTTTTCACCTTTATCCTTTCCGGGAACACCGAGGGTTGGCTTACTGGGGGGAGAGGCTCAAGGATGTAAAGACGCTTCCTCCCCACCGGGTCATTGGTCGTCCATTGGAAGAAGTATGGCCGACGGGGGAAGGGGAGGAATACTTGCGAAGGCTCAGCGAAAACTCCATAGAACTGCTCGCCGAGCATGATTTCAACCGTGCTCGCTTGGACAAAGGCCAGGCCCCGCTGAACATCCTGTGGCCTTGGGGAATTGGTCGGGCACCGAAGTGGGAGAACTTCGTAGTGCGGCATCGAGTGGCGGCGGCCCTGGTCAGTGCCACCCCTGCGGTGCGGGGTGGAGGGTACTTCGCCGGCTTAGCAGTACAGCGAATGGACCGGCTGCCAGCAGAACGGTCTCGGCGTTTCCGCCAAAAGGCCGCTTTGGCCCTGCGCACTTTGGCCCGCAGTGAATGGCTGCTGGTACATGTGCACGCCCCGGACGAAGCGGGCCACGCCGGGAAGGCAGAAGAAAAAGTGGCGGCCTTGGAGGATTTCGATGCCTATCTGCTAAACTCTCTATGGGAGGGATTAAGGGGAGAGGAATACCAAATGCTGGTGCTGGCCGATTATGCCTGTCCCATCACTACGCGTCAGCATCGCAGCGACCCAGTACCTTTCTGTCTCTATCGGCCCCAGCGGTTTGTCCGCGGACCAGGCCGGTTTTCGGAACTGGACGCTGCGGACACGGGAGTGTTTCTGGAGAGGGCGAGGGAACTCCAGCGGCTGCTGCGCGGGTAATACTAACTATGTTCAGGGAGGGGGGCGAAGCATGGAGGAAAAAGTTCGGACTTTATTGGAAAAGTACGACCTGTTGCCCCGAGGCGCGAAGGTGGTCGTGGCGGTTTCGGGTGGGCCAGATTCGGTGGCTCTGCTGCATCTGCTGACCACCTGGCGAGAGGAATGGAACTGGACGTTGCATGTGGCCCATCTCAACCACCTGCTGCGGGGGAAGGCAGCAGAGGCTGACGCGCAATATGTGGCCGAGTTGGCCCAGCGGTTGGGAGTGCCGGTGAGCGTAGGGCGGGAAGACGTGCGACAGTACCAGCGAGAGCATGGCCTCTCTACGGAGGAGGCCGCCCGGCAGGTGCGTCTGGCGTTTCTGCGGCGGGTGGCAGGGGAAGTGGGCGCGGAGCGCATTGCTTTGGGCCATACTGCCGACGACCGGGTGGAGACCTTGCTTTTGAACTTACTGCGGGGGACAGGAATAGAGGGGTTAGGGAGCATTCGACCCCGGACGGGCCTGCTGGTGCGGCCTCTGTTGGAGTGCTGGCGGGAGGAGACGGAAGCCTATTGCCGAGCCCAGGGCTTACAGCCGCGGGTGGACGCTTCTAACCTCGAACTCCTGTATCGCCGCAATCGCCTCCGTCTGGAACTGCTCCCCTACCTGGAGCGCGAGTTTGAGGCGCGCGTACGGGCCAATTTGTTGCGCCTGTGTCACTTGGCGGCCCTCACCGACGAATACCTGCGGACCGCAGGGCGGGAGGCCTTGGCGGCCGTGGTGAACGAACAGGGACCGAATTACGTTAGGATAAATGTAGAACCGTTCCAAAAACTTCCCGAAGCCCTGCAACTACAAGTGCTACGGGAGGCGGTGCGGCAGGTTAAGGGAAACCTGACCGGTGTGGCCTTTCGGCATTTGGAGGCGGTGCGCAGGGAAGCCTACCACCTTGAGGGCAGCCGGGAAGTGTCCCTGCCGGGGAGACTGTGGGCGGTTCGAGAGTACGGCGAATTGACTCTGGCTCTGGGGCGGCCTCCCGCGCCACCCCAGGGGGAATGGCCCCTGGCCGTGCCGGGGACGACGGAGGTGCCGGAGTTGGGGGTAGTTGTGGAGGCACAAGTGGTGCCCGTTGTCGGCGACTGGCGGCCATATGTGCCCTCATCTCCCTGGGAAGTGTGTTTGGACCTGGAAAAATGTGGTAAAAATCTTTTGGTACGCACCTGGCGAACGGGCGACCGTTTCCGGCCGCTGGGCTTATCGGGCACCAAAAGTCTGCAAGATTTTTTTACCGACCGCAAAGTGCCCCGCAGTCGCCGTCCGTGGGTGCCCTTAGTGGCCACGCCGGAGCGGGTGGTTTGGGTGGTGGGATACACCGTTGAGGATGCCTTTCGGCTCACGGAGCGAACTCGCGCCGGACTACATTTGGTTGTACATCATAGTTGCCAGGGAGGGGAAATTGTGATATAATGTTGTTAGGAGGGGGGCGGAAGGTCAGATTGTCTTCTGTTGGCGTAAGTAAGCGATAAGCCATAGACCACTTTCAGCGCTTTGCTTGCTGGTGGTCGGGGGTTATTGCTGCAAGTTACGGAAGGAGCAACCGACCGTGAACGTATTTAAGCAACTGCTGTTCTGGATGCTTATCTTCTTTCTGGCCTTGGTTTTCGCCCAGAGCACCAGCAAATATTGGCATCCGCAGCCGGTCGAGGAGATAACTTACAATCGTTTTCTGGAACTGGCCCAGGCCGGAGAACTGGAAAAAATTGAACTGCGCAAGGACAACGCGCTCATCACGGGCACGATGCGCAATGGGCAGCGGTTCAAGACCACCGGTCCGCAGGACCCAGAACTGGGGCGGTGGTTGTTCGAGAACGTACCGGAGGGTACGGAAATCGAGGTCAAGCCGCGGGGGGCAGGGGAGATGTGGCTGAGCATGTTGGCCTCTTTGATACCTGTGCTCTTAGTTTTTGGCCTCATTTACCTTTTCCTTGCCCGTCAGGCCAGCATGGGCAGCAATCAGGCTTTTTCCTTTGGTCGCAGCCGGGCCAAACGGTTCACCGATTCCATGCCCCGTAAGACCTTCGACGACGTAGCGGGGGTGGATGAAGCCAAGCAGGAATTGGCCGAGGTAGTGGACTTCCTCAAAAACGCGGACAAGTACAAGGCTCTGGGGGCGGAGATTCCCAAGGGGGTTCTTTTAATGGGTCCACCGGGGTGTGGAAAAACTTTGCTTGCAAGGGCCGTGGCTGGAGAGGCAGATGTGCCCTTTTTCCACATCAGTGGCTCTGATTTCGTGGAAATGTTCGTCGGGGTAGGGGCAAGCAGAGTCAGAGACCTCTTTGAACAGGCCAAGGCGGCTCGGCCCTGTCTGGTGTTCATAGACGAGTTGGACGCGGTGGGGAGACATCGAGGGGCCGGCCTTGGTGGGGGACACGACGAACGGGAGCAGACCCTCAATCAACTTCTGGTGGAAATGGATGGCTTCGAGGTCAACGCGGGCATCATCGTCCTCGCGGCAACCAACCGTCCTGACATCCTGGACCCTGCCCTGCTGCGACCGGGGCGGTTCGACCGGCACATTGTAGTGGACAACCCCGACTGCAAAGGGCGCAAAGCCATTTTGGAGTTGTATGTAAAATCCAAGCCTTTGGACGCGGGTGTAGACCTGGACATGCTGGCCCGGCAGACCGTAGGCTTTTCCGGGGCCGATTTGGCCAATCTGGTGAACGAATCCGCGTTGATGGCGGCCCGGAAGAATAAGAAGAAAATTGACATGGAGGATTTCGAGGAGGCCTTTGAGCGGGTCATTGCTGGGCCGGAACGGAAAAGCCGGGTCCTGAGCGAAACGGAGAAACGCATCGTCGCCTACCACGAATCCGGGCACGCCTTGGTGGGACGGATGTTGCCTGAAGCGGACACCGTGCGCAAGGTAACTATCCTCCCCCGGGGCTTGGCCTTAGGCTACACCATGCACCTGCCCTCGGAGGAGCGGTTCCTACGTACCCGAGAACAGTTGATGGAGGAATTGACCTCCCTATTGGGCGGGCGCGCGGCGGAGGAAATGGTCTTCGGGGATATAAGCACTGGGGCCCAGAACGATTTGGAGCGGGTGACGGAAATCGCCCGGGCAATGGTGTGTGAATATGGGATGAGTGAAACCTTAGGCCCGCGCACCCTGGGGCGCAAGCATGGGCCTGTCTTTCTGGGCCGGGACATGGTGGAAGACCGCAACTACAGCGAGGAAATGGCCTATGCCATTGACCAGGAAATCCGCCGTATTGTGGACGAATGTCACCAGCGGGCCCAAAAAATCCTGTCCGAACACCGTGCGGTCCTGGACCGCCTGGTGGAAGTTCTGCTGGAGAAGGAAACCATTGACGGGGAGGAGTTAGACCAACTCATTTTTGAAATGACCGGGCAATGGCCGCCAGGGGCGAGAAAAGAAAAAGCCGAACTGTTAGCGGAGGCGAAAGCATCCTCTTCCACGGAGAATTCGGGATGAAAAAAGAAAAAAGACAATTGGACCCTGCTCTACAGCCGACCCGTTCGCTCCTGGAGCAGGGGGACTTAGAGCAAGCCAAGGCCCTGTTAAGACAACTGGTGGAGGTTTTCCCTCAGGCCGCCCATGCCTATGAACTGCTGGGAGCGATATACTACGACCAGGGTTGTTACGAGGAAGCCGTACACTACTGTGGAGAGGCCATTCGCCTTAAACCGGAAACGAAACTGGCCTACCTAAAACTGGCTCAGGCGTGCTACCGGCAGGGACGGGCGGCGGAAGCCTTAAAGGTTCTATCTGAGGCTATTGCCCACCACCCGGAGGAGCCGAAATTCTACCTGGAGGCCGTAACCATCCTGCGCGACTTGGAGGCTCTGGACGAGGCGCTCCAGACCTTGGCCTTGGGACTGGAGCAGAACCCGGAGGCCGAGGCCCTGCGACGGCGGCGGTTGGAACTGCTGTTCGAAGCAGAACGCTACGAGGAACTCATTGCCGAAGCCCAGGTTCTACTGCGCCAGCGGCCTCAGGACCTCCTGGCTTTGGAATTTATGGCTGCGGCCCATTTTTATCTGGGCGAGTTAGACAAGGCGGCGATGGTTAGCACCCGGTTGGTGGCCTTAGCCCCGCTGGTGCCCCACTACCATCTGCGCTTGGGGGCCCTCTGTCACGAACTGGGCGACTATCGCCGGGCCCACGAGGCCTACCTGCGGGCATTAGAGTTGGCTTCCGATGAGGAACTGGCCCATGAGGCCTGGGAGGGTTTGGCCCTGTTGGATGAGACCCAAATGCCGATGGTCATGACCTTGCTGGCCGAGAGCCCTACTTTCCGCCGAGAACTCCAGCGCGACCCGGTGGCGGCCACTCGGGAACGGGGTTTCTACCTGTCCGACGGGGCCTTGGCCATGCTGCTCTCTCTGGATTTTGACCTCTTCACTGACGCTCCAGGGGGGGACATAAACTACTATTGAAACTTCTCCCCTCGGGAGGCCGAAAACCCATGATTATAGGCCACACCTCCTTTGCCTTCGGAACGCGAACTTATGTGATGGGCGTGATTAACGTCACGCCCGATTCCTTTTCCGGGGACGGGTTAGGACCCGACGTAGAGGCTGCCGTTGCTCAGGGGGAACGCTTCGCCGCCCAGGGGGTAGACATTTTGGACATCGGGGGCGAATCCACGCGGCCGGGGGCGGAACCGGTGCCGGTGGAGGAGGAAATCGCCCGTGTGGTGCCGGTCATCGAGCAACTGGCCAAGCGGGTTAGGGTGCCCCTGTCCATTGACACCTACCACGCAGCCACCGCCCGCGCGGCCTTGGAGGCCGGGGCCCATCTGGTCAACGACATCACCGGCCTGCGGGGAGACCCGAAAATGGCTGCCGTGGTGGCCCAGTTCGACGTGCCCGTAGTCATCATGCACATCCAGGGCACACCCCGCACCATGCAGCAGAATCCCACCTATGAGGATGTCATCGCTGACATCCGGCGCTATTGGGAAGAGGGGATAGACTTAGCCGTTCGTGCGGGGATAAACCCGGAGAAAATCATCGTAGACCCCGGCATTGGGTTCGGCAAGACCGTAGGCCACAATTTGGAAATCCTTCGTCGCCTGCGGGAACTGACCGCCTTAGGTCGGCCCATTTTAGTGGGCACCTCGCGCAAATCTTTCATCGGCAAAGTCCTGGATTTGCCCGTAGACCAGCGGCTGGAGGGAACGGCGGCCAGCGTGGCTTTGGCCATCGCCAATGGGGCGGACTTGGTACGGGTGCACGACATTCCGGCCATGATTCGCGTGGCCCGCATGGCCGACGCCATCGTGCGGGGTTGGAAGGAGCCAAAGCGCGTTTACTTGGGCCTCGGTTCCAACTTGGGTGACCGCTTGACCTACCTGCGCCAAGCCGTGGCGGCGCTGGAGGCCGAGCCGGGAATTGAGGTGCGGCGACGCTCTTCGGTGTACGAAACGGCACCAGTAGGCTATGCAGAACAGCCCGATTTTCTCAACGCGGTGGTGGAAATCGCAACCTCCCTTTCCCCGCGGGCGTTATTACAAGTGACCCAGCGCATTGAACAGAATTTGGGCCGGAAGCGAGGAGGGTCGCGCTGGGGGCCCCGGTGCATTGACCTGGACCTTCTGCTGTACGAGGGCGTCACCGTGCAGGAGGCCGATTTGACCCTGCCCCATCCGCGGCTGACGGAACGGGCCTTTGTTCTGGTGCCTCTGGCGGAAATTGCCCCGGATTTGCCCCTGCCCGATGGGCGTACGGCCCAGCAGGCGGCTAAGGAGGAGCAAACCCATGCCGACCTACGTTTACAAAGCCAAGGACCTGAGTGGTAACACCATCACCGGCACCATAGAGGCTGCCAGCGAGCGGCAGGCCGCGGAGGAGATTCAGCGCCGGGGCCAGTGGATTCTCAGCCTGCGCCCGGAGAGGGTGCGCCTGCGGTCCGCCGAACCCTGGTGGGCCTTTCTGTTCCGGCCGCGGCTGTTGGACCTCATCGTCTTCTACCGCGAAATGGCCACCCTGTTCAGCGCTGGCATGACGGTGTTCCAAGCCCTGAGCACCCAAGCGGAGCAAACCCCCAGTGGCCGCCTGGCCCGCATTTGCCGGGAAATGTTGCCGGACGCGGAGCGGGGCACACCCCTGTCGGAACTGATGCGTCGCTATCCCTGGGCCTTCTCCGAAATGGCCGTGGGCCTGGTCCGGGCAGGGGAGGTCGGGGGCATGTTGGACACCATGATGGAACGCTTGGCCGAATACTACGAACGCGAACTGGAAGTGCGCAACGCCGTCCGCTGGCGGCTGCTCTACTTGAAAGCCATTCTGGTGGTGTTCGTGCTGGTCTCCCTGGTCATCTCCGTCCTGGCCCCTGCGCTGGCCCAACAGCGGTCTCCCACAGCCGGGGAGTTGTTGCCTCCCCTCCTGCCCTGGGCGGGGGTGTTCCTCGCCTGGATAATCGCCCGGCTGGCCCTGGCGACCAGCCGGCCCCTGCAACTGGCCTACGATACGGTCAAACTCTATCTCCCTCTTATCGGCGGTCTGGTACGCCAGTTGGCCTGCGCCAAGTTCAGCCGGGCCCTGGCCAGCATGGTAGCGGCCGGCGTGCCTGCCCACGAATCTCTGGTCACGGCGGCCCGGGTTACGGGCAACGCGGCTATTACCAAACAACTGTTGGCCTACGCCCCGGCCGTGCAGGCAGGACGGCCCCTGAGCGAAATCCTGCGGGCGACGGGTCATTTCCCCTATATGGTGGTGCAAATGGTACAGACCGGCGAGCAAACAGGCGAACTGGACGCCATGTTGGGCAAAGTCGCCGACTATTACGAATCCCACGCGGTGGCGGCCCTCAAGTCTCTGGTCATGATTGGCTTCGCCCTGTGCATTATCGGCTTCGCCATCGTAGTAGGGATAACGGCCGTTCGCTTCTACCTGGGTTACTTCCAAGACCTTTTGAACTTCGCCGACAGTTTTGCCTCGTAGGGGAGAGAAAAGGGCGTGGCTGGTCAGGTACAGCCCGATTATTATGCGGTGCTGGGGGTGTCGCGGGAGGCCTCGCTGGAGGAAATCCGGCGGCGGTATCGGCAATTGGTGCGCCAGTACCACCCCGATGTCAGCGAGGACAAAGAGGCAGCCCATCAGCGATTTGTGCGCATCGTCGAAGCCTACCAGATTCTTTCTAACCCCCAGCGTCGGCGGGCCTATGATGCGGCCCTCAGCCGCACTCCAGAGCAGGTACGGGCGGAGCGGGCCCGCCGGGCGGCCCGACGCACTGCGGCCCAGCGGGAACGCCTGCGGGAACTGCTGCGGGCAGCGGAGGAGTGTTTCGCCCGGGAGGACTACGAGGGAGCCATTAAATACTGCCAACGCATGATAGCCCTCGACCCCCACAACGCGGAGGCCCATGCCCTTTGGGGGGACATCTACTTCGAGCAGCGGGAATATGAGCGGGCCATCATCATGTACTCCTACGCCGTCCAGTTCCGCCCGGAAAGCATGTTGTATGCCCAAAAACTCCAGCAGGCAGCCCGACAAGAGCAACTGGTCCGGGAACGGCCAACGGGAACGCCGCCAGCGGGGAAGCGAATTTCGCCCCAAACGGGGGAGACCTACCGTCCGTCTGCCTGGGTGAATGGCGTGGGAGCGGCCGCTCTGGTCGGATTAGTGGTGTGGGGTGCGGTGCGGCCGGGCCAGTTGGCTTTCCACCAGCAGATGTACACCAATTTGGCCCTCAGTGCGCTGGGAGCGGCCTGGGTGCTGGGGATATTGCTGAGCCACAACCGCTGGTTGGGACCCTTCGACGAGGAGTTGATTTTGACTACGGTTGAAGGCCACCCCGGTGGGCCCATTGGCATCTACCTGTGTGTGGCCAGCCTGATTTCCATCTACCTGGGGCTGGCTTTCTACTTCGTCATTGCCCTGCTGCAGGAGCACCTCTCCCCGTCCATTCTCAAAGCCTTTGCCGCCACTTTCGCCTGTGTGGCCCTGTACGCAGTCCTTGCTCCTGTGGTGTGGAAAACCACGGTGCTTTTCGGTGGCAACTTCCTGTTCCTGGCTTTGGTGATGGGCTGGCTCTTCGGCAGCATCGGCCAGCGGCCTTGGTGAGGAAAAATATGCGGGTAATAAAAACGGTACGGGAAATGAAAGCAGCCGCGCGGGAGGCGCGGGCAACGGGGAAAAGCATCGGTTTCGTGCCCACCATGGGCTACTTCCACGAGGGACACCTCTCGCTCATGCGCCGGGCGCGAGCGGAAAATGAGGTGGTGGTGGTTAGTCTGTTCGTCAATCCGACCCAGTTTGGGCCCCAGGAGGACCTGGCAACCTATCCCCGCGACTTCGCCCGGGATTGCCGCCTGGCAGAGGAAGTGGGAGTAGACCTCCTGTTCGCGCCCTCCGGGGAGGAAATGTATCCGCCGGGCTACTGCACCTATGTAAACGTGGAAAGGATTACAGAGCACCTCTGCGGGCGCTCCCGGCCGGGTCACTTCCGCGGGGTGGCGACGGTGGTGCTGAAACTGTTCAACATCGTGCAGCCGGACCGGGCCTACTTTGGCAACAAGGACTTTCAACAGCGGGTGGTCATCGAGCGAATGGTGCGAGACCTCAATTTGGACCTGGAAATCGTGGCCCTGCCCATCGTGCGCGAACCGGATGGTTTGGCCCTGAGTTCGCGCAACGAATACCTGAACTCGGAAGAGCGGCAAGCGGCCTTAGTGCTTTCGCGGTCGCTGCGGGCGGCGAAGCGGTGGGTGCAGGAGGGCGAGCGCGATGCTGAACGGCTGCGAGAGCGAGTGAGGGCCCTGATAGCCGCCGAGCCGCGGGCCCGGATTGACTACGTAGCGCTCGTGGACCCCGAAACCTTCGAGGATATATCTACCCTTGACCGACCGGCCCTGTTGGCTCTGGCTGTGCACATCGGCCCGGCCCGGCTGATTGACAACGCTCTGCTGCAACCGTGAGGGAGTATTTGTTTGCTGTCGGTTTGGTCGTTACTTGTCCCTTTCTGCCCGGTTGTCTCAGCCAGGGTGAGACCGGGGAGGAATTTTTGAGGTTGCTGGATTAGCCTGCACTGGGGCAGGGAGAAAGCAAACTATGCTGCGACCGTTCTGTCGGGCCAAAATTCACCGAGCGACGATTACCGCTGCCGACCTGGACTACATCGGCAGTTTGACCTTAGATGCGGATTTGATGGCGGCCGCCGAACTATTGCCCTTTGAGCAGGTGCAGGTGGCCAACGTGAGCACTGGCGCGCGGTTTGAGACTTACCTTCTGGAGGGCGAACCCGGCTCTGGGGTGGTGTGCCTTAACGGGGCTGCGGCGCGCCTGGGGCAGCCCGGCGATGTCATCATCATTTTCGCCTACGCTTGGCTCAATCCCGACGAACTGCGGGATTTCCGGCCGCGCACCATATTCGTAGATGAGCACAATCGGATAACGGAAGTGAGGGAGACGACATTGTGGGAAACGACCCCGCTCTCCGGCTTCCCGGGGTAACGGCCCTGATTGACGCGGCTCTGGCCGAGGATTTAGGGGCCGGAGACGTGACTACGGAGGCCCTGGTACCACCGACGGCGGAAGCAGAGGCGGTTTTGCGGACGCGCCTGGCCGGTGTCATCGCTGGGTTGGGAGTGGCGGAAGCAGTATTTCGCCGCTTAGACCCCCAGGTGGTTTTCGAGCAGGGGGTGGCCGAGGGCGAGGAAGTAGTGGCTGGCACCGTGCTGGCCACGGTGCGGGGGCGTGCCCGGGCCCTGCTGAGCGGCGAACGGGTGGCGCTCAACTTTTTGCAACACCTATCCGGCATTGCTACCTTTACTCGCGCTTACGTGCGGGCCATTGCGGGCACCCGGGCCCGCATCGTGGACACCCGCAAAACCACGCCCGGCCTGCGGATGCTGGAGAAGTACGCCGTGCGGGTAGGGGGAGGACACAACCATCGATTTGGCCTGTCCGATGGGGTGCTGGTCAAGGACAACCACCTGACAGTAGTCGGCAGCCTCACCCAGGCCATTCGCCGGGCCCGCCAGAAGGTTCACCACCTGCTTCGGGTCGAAGTAGAGGTTGAAAGCCTTGACCAGGTGCGAGAGGCCCTGGCCGCCGGGGCCGACATCCTGCTGTTGGACAACATGAGTTTAGAGGCCCTGCGGGAGGCCGTGCGACTGGCTCAGGGGCGGGCTTTGACCGAAGCCTCCGGAGGCATCACTCTGGACAACGTAGCCGCAGTCGCCGCCACAGGAGTGGATTTCATCTCCGTGGGGGCCTTGACCCACTCTGCCCCTGCATTGGACATCGGCCTGGATTTTGTCTCCGTTTCCATGCCTTAGGGCATCCGTAGCCTTTTCACCACCGGTTAAAACGCGGTGGCAATGGGTTAGTAGGTCAACAGGTTAATTTTTGGCCCGTTAACCGGCGGGGGGATAAAGCATAAGCCATGGAGCGAACCTTAGCGATTTTGAAACCCGACTGTGTGCGCAAGCAACTCATCGGCCAGGTTCTCGACCGCATTGAACGGGCCGGATTCCGCATCCTGGCCCTGAGAATGACCTGGCTCACGCGGGAGCAGGCTGAGGCGTTTTATGCGGTGCACCGGGAGAGGGATTTTTACCCCGACCTGGTGGAGTTCATGACCTCGGGGCCGTGTGTGGTAATGGCGCTGGAGAAGGAGAACGCCGTGGCTGACTTTCGGGCCCTTATTGGAGCGACTGACCCGGCGGAAGCGGCCGAAGGCACCATTCGTCACCAGTTTGCCGACAGCAAGCAGTGCAACATCGTACACGGCTCTGACACGGTGGAGAACGGGCAAAAGGAGGTGGCCTTTTTCTTCGGCGAGGGCGAAATCGTGCGCAACAGGGTTGGGGTAATGTAGCAGGTCAGGACAAACAATCGCAGGAGGGTAAACATGTCTATTATCAACATTCGGGGGGGATTGGTGATAACCCAAAACGACCAGCGGGAAATCATCGAGCCGGGCGAGATAGTGGTGCAGGACGACTGCCTGGTCTACGTGGGGCCTGTGCGCTCCGAAGGGGAGCGGGAACCAGCCGACAAGGTGATTGAGGCCCCGGGGCACGCTGTTCTGCCCGGCTTCGTCAATGCCCATACTCACGGGGCCATGACCCTCATGCGAGGTTACGCCGATGACATGCCGCTAATGCCCTGGTTGGAGCAGAAGATTTGGCCTCTGGAGCAGCACCTTACGCCGGAGGATGTGTACTGGGGCACCCTACTGGGGGCCATAGAGATGCTCAAGGCGGGCGTGACCACCTTCAACGACATGTATTGGCACGCCGAACAGGCCACGCAAGCGGCCCTGGACAGCGGCATTCGGGCCTGCCCATCGGGGGTGCTCATCGGGTTTGTGCCCGACCCAGAGGGGATGTTAAAGCAGGCCAAGGAGTTCGTGGCCCGCTGGCAGGCGGAGGGACGGGGACGGGTTCACCCCATGTTCGGCCCCCATGCTCCCTACACCTGCCCGGAGGCACTGCTCAAGAAAATCACCGCCGCCGCCGTGGAATACAACGTGCCCCTGCATATCCACCTGGCGGAGACGAAAAAGGAAGTGGAGGACAGCCTGCGGGAACACGGCCAGCGGCCGGTGGAACACCTATGGGCCTTAGGCGTTTTGGAAGCCTCGGTGGTCGCGGCCCACTGCGTTCAGGTAAGCGAACGGGAAATTGAACTCCTGGCGGAGACTGGTACTACGGTGGCTCACAACCCCACCAGCAACCTCAAATTGGGTTCCGGGTTCGCACCGCTGCCGGAACTAATAACGGCAGGGGTCACCGTCGGTTTGGGAACCGACGGAGCCGCCAGCAACAACAACTTGGACCTGCTGGAGGAAATGCGCCTGACGGCCCTGTTGAGCAAAGGTCGCCGCCTGGACCCCACCCTCATCCCGGCCCAACAGGCCCTGGATTTGGCCACCCGGGGTGGCGCCGCCGCCCTGTTCCTGGACGACCAAATCGGCCAGTTGAAACCCGGCCTGAAGGCGGACCTCATTCTGATAGACCTAAGGCGGCCCCACCTCTGTCCGGGCCACAATGTGGTCTCCGACCTGGTGTACAGCGCCCAGGCGGCCGATGTACGCACCGTCCTGGTGAACGGCGTGGTCGTCATGGAGAACCGGGAGTTGACCCTGGTGGACGAAAAGGAAGTCCTCCGGACGGTGAAAGAACGAGCACTTGCCCTCTTGGAACGGGCGAAGGGGAGGTAAACAAGCCTCCCTACCCACTGGTCGCAGTTTCCTCGGTTGTCTCCTCGCTGGCGGAAGTTGAGGGATGAGGTTCTACCTCCAATTGGCGGGGTTGTTCTTCCTCCTCTTCCCTGCTCGGAGAGCGGGGTGGGGTTAACTCCTCCTCGAACATTTCCCGCTGGGCCTTTTTGAACTCCTTCAAGGCCTGTCCCGCGGAACGCGCCAGTTCGGGCAACTTCTTCGCTCCGAAGAGGATAAGCCCTAACAGCAAAAGCCAGAATATCTCTGGGGGTCCAACGCTCATTGTCTTACGCCTCCTCACCAGTAATTATACCTCACTTTGGGCCATTTGTCAATCCTGACCCCAAGGCACGAACTGCACCTGGCCTTTTACCACCTGCGCACAATAGGCCTCCACTTCCAGGCGTGCAGGGCTCGGCGGGCCTCTCGCAAGTTGACCTCTTGGGCGGCTCTTCGCTCTGCGGGCGAGGCCGAAGGCAATTTGACTCAGTAGAACCGCAGTCGTGGTGGGCGATGGGCACGAGGCGTTCGAGGTGGTGCTGTTCCACCAGCAGGAAAATGTTCGTCCAGGCTGCATCGTAGGCTTTCAGGGTGAACGCGCTCAGGGCCAACCGGGCGGCTCCGCCGGGCAGGGCAAAGCAGTCTTGTGACTACTCAGCCGGAGGCTGATATTCCCGCTTCCTAGATCGGA
>DTZQ01000014.1 GCA_012961305.1 Armatimonadota bacterium
ATCAGCCGGTCCACGAAGAACAGGCGGCTCTCGAACATCTTCTCGAAAATCAGCACCGTCCCCTCGCACTGGGTCGCGACGACCAAGGCAATGCTGATGAGGTCTGCCGGGAAGCCGGGCCAGGGGGCATCGTCAATTTTCGGAATGGCCCCGTGCAGGTCCGCGCGGATTTTCAACTCCTGCTCCGCCGGCACATACAGGTCGGTGCCCCGCAGTTCGAACTCCACCCCCAGCCGCCGAAAGACCAGGCGAATCATGGGCAAGTGCTGGGGCTCGGCGGCGCGGATAGTGAGGGCACTGCGAGTGGCAGCCGCGAGGCCGATGAAACTGCCGATTTCCAGGTAGTCGGAGCCGATGCGGTGCCGACAGCCGTGCAGCCGGGGGACACCTTCAATGCGCAGGATGTTGCTGCCAATCCCTTCGATGCGGGCTCCCATGCGGTTCAGCAGGTGGCAGAGGTTCTGCACGTGGGGCTCGGAGGCTGCGTTGAGGATGGTCGTCCTCCCGGGAGCGAGGACGGCCGCCATGAGCGCATTTTCCGTGGCCGTGACGCTGGCCTCGTCCAGGAACAACTCTGTGCCCTGCAAGCCCTGGGGAACCTGCAGTTCGTAGCGGTCGGTGAACTCGACCTCCGCGCCCAGGGCGTGCAGAGCCGCCAGGTGGGTATCCACCCGCCGTCGCCCAATGCGGTCCCCGCCCGGCCGAGGGAGGGAGGCCCGGCCCCTTCGCAGGAGCAAGGGGGCGGCAAGCAGAAAGGAGCCGCGAATGGCCTCGCTCAGTTCCGCCCGGGGCGCGCTGTGGCGCAGTTCCCGTGCACATACGATAACCGTGTGGGGGTCGGACTGGGTGATTTCCACCCCCAGGTCGGAGAGCAACTCCAACATCGTCCGCACGTCCAGGATGTCCGGCACGTTCTCCAAGGTCACCGGCTCATCGGTCAGCAGGGCGGCGGCTAAGGCAGGAAGGGCTTCGTTCTTGTTCCCCGCAGGGGTAATTTCCCCCCGCAGGGGATGTCCACCTTCGACGATGAACCGGGGCATGGGTGTTCCTCCTGCTCAGGGAGCAAAAAATCACGCCGAAGGAGGTTCAGCACGCCCTCCAAGTTGGTCGGTGCCCCTTCAAAGCACGGCACCACAGGAACTGGACGGCTCCAGGTGACCATCCGGCCGCGTGTAAAGGGAAGAGCGGGTTGGTTTGTGGGTCACCCAAAGGGGGATGGAAATCAAAGCGAAAAAAGGATGGCTGATTACCTCCCACCTTACATTATACCCCGAGAAGGGCGGAATGTCAATCATGCTGCCTCGTACAGTTCCCGCAAGTATTCAGCGACCCTGGCCAACTCCTCCCTTGGGTCCCCCGGCACCTGGCATTCCAGAGCAAAGTAATGTTCGTAACCGAGGTCCTTCAACGCCCGAAAGCCGGGCCTAAAGTCCGTATGGCCGCGGGGCGGAGTCTGCCGATGGCTGTCGGCGAGGTGCACGTTGAGAATGTATTCGCCGGCCTGGCGAATGGCCGCCGCGATGTCCGCTTCTTCGATGTTCATGTGGAAGAAGTCGGCCATCATGCGGCAGTTGGGGTGGTTGACCTCCCGGCACAGTTCCACCGCCTGCGCCAAAGTACAGGGCCACCACTGCTCGTAGCGGTTCAGCGGCTCGATGATGACCCGGGCACCGACCTGAGCCCCATATTCAGCCAGTTCGCGGTAGAGTTCCACCGCCAGCAGGCGTTCCAGTTGCGCCCTGGTGTAGAGGGGAGAGAGGTCGGGAATGCGAGGGCGGTTCTGCATCTTTACCGTGATGAGGGGCGGGGATATGACGCCCAAGGCCCCGATTTCGGCCGCAATTTCCAGGGCAACCTTGTGGGCCTGTAGGGCCTGGTCCCGCTCCTCCTTGCGGGCTTCCAGCAGGGCCCCACCGCGGGCGGAAGTGATGGTTGGTTGCACCCCGGTCGCTTCGCACGCCTGTTTGATTTCCTCTACACATTCGGGGCGGCTGCTGGTGGTGATTTCAATGCCCTGATAGCCCAGTTTCGCCAGGTTCTCGAACTTCTCCCGCAGCGTAGTCCCCGGAGCCATTGGTTCCCGAACGGCAAGTTTCACCTGGTTCTCCTTTCTCTCCGCTGTAATTATAGCACAACTTCGGCCCTTTGCAAAGGGCTCCTCCCTTGACGCCGGGGAAATTTTGGAGTACAATAAGGAAGGAGGGGTTCCCGGCCTCGGGGCAATGGTGACTGTGGGGGGTAGGGGAACCAAACGCGCCTTGCTGGTGACATTTATAATGGAATTTGAGCAAGACGAAAAGAGGGTTAAGTGGTCTAAAGAAGTGAGGCCCAGGCAAGGGAGCAAATGCCATGCGCATAACGGGATGGCTAATTGGAATTTTGCTGGGATGTTGGGCAGTGAGCGGGAAGGTGGGGGCTTCGGAGTGGCCCATGTTCAACGGGACGGTAAATGCGTTGGGGTACACCACCACCCTCGTGTATCCCCCGCTGCAACTCCGCTGGCGGTTCGTGGCCAGTGGGGGCTTTTACTTCACCCCCGCGGTCGTCAAGGGGAGGGTGTACGTTGGCTGCCTGGATTACAACGTGTACGCCATTGACGCCGAAACGGGCGAACCCCTGTGGGGCTACCACACTAACGGCCCCGTGTACTCCGGCGCTACGGTAGTGGAAAAAGTCTTCTAGCTCGACCATTTCACGCGCCATGAAACGGCGATCTTGGCAAATGCTATTACCACACATCGGCGAGGCACCTTTAGGCACGTATTGCTCTAAAAAA
>DTZQ01000015.1 GCA_012961305.1 Armatimonadota bacterium
ATTACCCAAGTGGCCCGGCGGGCGATGAGAGGCCCATAGGCGGCTCCCACGGTGCCCCCCTCCGGATGGCCTACGGCGATGCCCGCAATTTTCCGCTCATAGTTGAGGGCATTCGCGCCTTTGATGAACACATCCCCCGGTTGCAACTGCTTTACCGCGGTGAAGCGGTCTAACCCCTCAACCACTTCTCCGCGCTGCAAAATCACATCCGGCATCGGCTTGGGGAAGCGACCAGTTGCATCCACGGTGGCGGGGATAGTCCGTCCCGTCACATAGGCAGCCTTGTTGATGGACTTGCCCAAAATCTCCTCCACTACATAGGCGTTAGTCGTACCGGTAGCGATGATAACCAGGCCCTCCTGCAAGGCCCGCTGAACACTGGGCCAGGCGGCTACGCCTTGGGCAATCAAACGTTTCGATTCCGCAACGGTTAAAACTACACTCGCTTGCATCTTTTTACCTCTCCACCAACTCGGGCACGTCCAGTTGACGTATCAGCATCTCCGCCTGGCGGAGGTCGTTTGCCGTTCCCCGGAGGATAAGAGAATGGGTCTGGGGCACGGGTACGACGTGCAAAGCGGGAACGGCAGGGCCTTCAGCGAAGGTGTCTTCCAGCAGTTCAGCGAGCGTATTGGGGTCAGCGTGGGCCAGTTTGACCATCTCTACCTTTAGGGATGGTTGCCTCTGGGTTGCGGCTGGTTCCAGAACGACCTGGCGCAGAGGGCGAAGGGTTTGGGGGTCGAATTGGTAGAGCGTATTCCCCCGCAGGACAAACAGGAAGTTGTCGTGCACCGCCAGGGCCACACTTTCTCTCTGTCCCCCCAACAGCCCCGGCAGGAGGCGGGCTACCATCTCGGGGGCCCCTTCCCACCCTCTAAAAGGCCAACGGGGGGCTTCTTCCGGGAGGCGCTCCAAGCGGAACCGCTCGCGCGCTCTTCGGCCCTGCTGAACCATGCGCTCCCGGAACTCCGTTAGGGCCTCCTGACGTACCTGAGGGTCCTCGCTGCGCAGACGCTCTACCAAGTCCTCCCAACCCATCCGCCGCGCTAACTCCGCCGCACGTTCCGCAAAGCGTTCCACTTCTGGGGCTTGCGCTGCCGGTTCCTCCGGCTGGGCCCCAATCCCTGCCGGCGGCAGACCCACCAAACTCGCCATTGCTAAGCAAACCAAACCTTTTGACCAACGGTTGCACATGGTGGAACCTCCTTGTTTATCCCCAGGGTTTTGCCTCCTGGTTTTTCTTGGGACGCACCCGCGGCCATTTCGTTCACTGAGCAGGGAAAGTCTTCCTCGCTTCAAACGTTGGCCCGCAGCCATTCGTGACATTTCCAATAGCCCAGGGCCGGGTCTTCGCGACCTTCGTACTCTGCGCACCAAACACCGTCGTAACCCGCCTCTTTCAGGCATTTCACCGCGTAGTGTAAGTCAATTTCACCCTCCCCCAGAGCCGCGCCTACATATTCTGAACGGCTTCCCCGCCCGTCCTTCATGTGGGTGTGGAAGGTATAGGGAGCGATGATTTCGTAGAAGCGGTTCACCGTCTCCAAGTCATGACCCATCCAGCGATAGTTCATGGTGTCCAAATTCGCCCCTACGTGGTCAGAACCTACTCGCTGGAACAGTTCCACTTGTAGGTCACCGTCGTTGGTGACCAGGCCGTGGTTGTCCACCGCCAGGTAGATGCCCTCGGGCTCAATGAACTCCCGACAGCGAAGGAGACAGCCAGCCATGGCCTCTAACCAGCGCTCAGGAGGCACGGAATCCTTGGGTCGGCCGCCTTCGGTGCGAATCACGCTCGTACCTAAGATTTTCGCCAGCCCACAGATGCGCCGCATTCGTTCCACCTGACGGCGCACCTCTTCTTCCTCCAAGACCACAAAATCATTGTCTGCAGCCAGAGCGGACACCTGCAGGCCAAAGGATTCGACCTCTTTACGCACCTTTTCGGCCTGCTGCTCAGGATGCTCCACCTCTGCCCCCCACACATCGGCAATTTGCAATTCTACGTAACCGTAGCCAGTTACGCGTGCGTAACGCAGAAAGTCCGGGAGTGAGTAGCCCGGAAAGTTGTAGTGAATGACGCCTAATTTCTTCACTGGTAGCCTCCTTCCACATCGCAGTTATCATGCTTGCCCGCCCATCGCTGGCTCAAATTCGGAAAGGGCCTTAACGTAAACGTTGAGGCTAAACCACAAAAGGGCGCTCAAGCGCCCTGCTTCTTCCCTCCCCACCCGCAGGCAGGGAAGGAAGGGGTGGGGATAAGGCGGTAGCCTTTTTACGCCCCCGCGACGGAGGGCAGACAGAGGTTCAAGATGACCCCCCTATGCACCCGAGGGAGGCCCCCTTGTCCGCAGGTACGCCGGTGGGTAGGAACACTTTAAAGGGCCTCAAATTTCCACCTTGCGCTCAACGACCTCTTCCTCCTCCGTCACTTCGACCATGCCCATCCGCTGTTTCAGTTCAGCCAGGTCGGCCTCCAACCCTACTGGTTCGGCCTCCAGCCGTTCAAACTCCCGTTCGAGGGTGTCCCCGGCGAACTCTTCGGCCAGTTCGGCCGAGGCTTCGGCCCGCGCCTCCAAGTCCAGGATTTTCTGCTCCATGCGGGCGAAGACGTCAAAGGCACTGGTGTCACTGAGGCCCTGCAAGGTTTCGTGGATGGCCTTTTGGGCCTCGGCCCGTTTCTTGCGGGCAATGAGCAGGTCCTTTTTGCGCTTGGCTTCTTCAATTTTGGCATTTAAGTTGCGCAGGGAGGTCTTCAACTGCTCCACGGCCTCGGCCTGCTTGCGCCATTGTTCCTCAAACTGCCGGGCGAGTTCCTGATGCTCATTGCGCCGGGCCAAGGCTTCCTTAGCCAAGCGGTCGTTGCCCCGCTGCACCGCTTGCATGGCCCGCTGCTCCCACCTTTCTGCATTGGCTCGTTCGGCGTCCAGTTGCTTGCGCAGTTTCTTCTCATCCGCAATGGCTACGGCCACCTGGCGCTTCGCCGTAGCCAACTGTTCCCGCATTTCAATGAGCATCTGCTCCAGCATTTTTTCCGGGTCTTCGGCCCGACTCAGCAGGTCGTTGATGTTGGCTTTAATAATTTCGCTTAAGCGACGGAAAATGCCCATGTTTCCTTATCCCTCCTCTCCTTTTGCCGCCTCCTCTTTTTCCACGAAGGGGGCCAGGATTTTATAATGTTCCGTGGCCGCCAGACTGATGGACTCAATGGAAGCCCGAAACTCCCCCAAGTCGAGGCTCTCTGCCCGGAGGGTGTCCAAGAGGATGACCGCCCCATTGTCAATAGCATAAGCCCCCAGGGCAATGCCCTGCGCATTTAGTTCTAACAGTTTATAAAACAGTTCCTCCCGATTCTTCCGCGGCACGTCCATGACCTTAAGCCGGAAGAGGACAATGGGAGGGTCATGGCGAATAATAATGTTGGGTACATTATCAACTACATTGTCCACCCTCCAGAGACCCTCGCCCAATTCCTCAAAGGGCAAATCCAGTTCAATGAGGAAACTGTCAATAGTTTCATTCGTCACCACAGGCACTCACCTCCTCCTTAAAGTGTACCTGGGCCAGTGGCCTTTTCTATTATACCCTATCCCCTACCCAGTTGTCAAATTTTGGGGAGGTTTTTCTTTCCCAAAAACAGGACCCTATCCCAAGCAGGGATTCACCAGCCAACGGCGAAGGAGTAACTTTGTCGGAGGAAGGACCTATGACCCGCGAGGAAATCGAAGCCCGTCTAAACGAAATTTTCTACCAGCGACGGCACGAAATTGAACAGGAACTAAGGCGTTTGGCCCTGAATGGAGCCCGGCAGGTTACCCGGTTGGATGAAGTCCCCAAGGCCATTGCTCAAGCCCTTATTACAGCCGCCCCGAGCTTGGCTCGCCACGTTTTCGAGGCCGTAGCCGAAGTGTTCGGGGAGGAAAGTTAACCTTCGGGCTCATGGCGGCGGGGCAGGCGCAGAAGTTCCAATAGGTCGTCAGCCCGGTTCACAGCAACCCCGCCCGGTTGGCCTTCCTGGGGCCGGGTGCGGCTGACCAGTTCGTAGGGCGGGTCTAACCAGAACAATCCAATTTCATCTCTCCGTTCCAAGCCCCGCCGTGCGGCCTCCCGAATGCGCTCCCGGGCCTTTTCCGGGTGCAGGTGGATGGCCGCCCCGTTGAACAATTTGTTCTCCGTTCCTGTCAATCCACTTGCCGAACCGCGCTTGAGACCCTCCTTTACGGGAGCCACTTCCACGTTGGGCACCAGGGCCCGTGCCTCCTCGGTGGCTGCTAAGTCCCCACTGACCATTACCGTCGGCACGCCAAAATACGCACAGAACAGCATGTTGCAGCCCAATTCTCCCACCGACACCCCGTTGATGCTCAGTTCCTCAATGAGAAACGAACCGGTGTGACACAAATGGCCTCCATCAGTGTTGGACTTGGCATGTTGGCCCACGATAAAGGCCGCGTCGAAGGAATGGTCACAGCCGAAAGGATAGCCCAGGGGCCGCCCGGTCAGCAACTTGGCTTCCGGGTGCAGCAGCAGCGGGTTAATCGCCCCGTGCCCATGTCCGTCCACGACCAGAATCTCCGTGGCTCCAGCCTCCAATGCTCCTTCAATGGCCGCATTGACCTCGCGGGTGGTCAACTCCCGCCCGATTTCGTAGTATCGTCCCTCCGGCGAGCCAAAGTCGTCCCAGTTAGTCACTCCGGCCACGCCCTCCATGTCGGTCATAATGTAAACCTTCATGTCACACCCTCCTATCGCAATGGGCCTTCGCCAGGCCACTACGGGATAGCAGATGACTGCCATCAGGGCTGTCGCAGGGACGGGGCCATCTGCCATCCTCAGTCGGTCAGCGGGAAACCGGTGGGGGCTTCCCCGGCCCCACGTACACGTCGTCCACCCACAGCCTCCCCAACTTGGCACCCTCGTCCTCGTAGCCCAGCAGGCCGAGTTTCAGCGCCACGCGGGCCGTGTCGGCCCCCGTCAAGAAGGAACCCGTGTAACAACGCCACTCCCCGCTCAGGTCAATCTCCTCCGGGCGCACCGACAGGATTTGCCGCGCCGCCGAGGTGAGGTTGTTCTTCGGCCAGCCGACAACGCTCACCTCCCACCGCGGACAGTCGCTTTTGGCCCAGAAGCGGAAGTAATACTTGGTGAACGGTTCCACTTCCAACGCGCCGTCGCCGGTGTAGCCGTCGGAGCCCGTCAGACACAGGGCCACGTTAATCCACCGCCGCCCCTCGGGATAGATGTACCACTCGGTCGCCGCGAACTCCACTGCTCGCTTCCCCTGATGGGCCTCCGCGGAGGCCCGCAAGCGCAACTCACCGGCTCCCGCGTAAGTGCCAAAGCCCACGGGCCGGCCCCCCTCCACCGTTTCGCAGTCGGGATTGGGATGCAGGTTCCGGGGTGGAAGTTCGTCAGGGGCCGGGAGTTTCGCCAGGGCCTCCAGGGCCTCCCGATAGCCAGCGAACTGCTCGTACCGCTCTCGGGCTTCAGCGACCAACCCCTCATTGGGACAAACTTCCTCAATCCGCCGCATCAGTTCCTCCTGGGCCTCCAGCACGGCCCTGATTTCCGCCAGGTCTTCGGCCTCCAGAGGGCTCGTGGGGCGGGTTTGGGCTATTTTTAGCAGGGCCTGCGGTTTGCCCAACCAGCGGCTTACTTCATCCCGCAGGAAGTAGAAATGGTCCCGAAACTGCAACAGCGGCTCGACCGCTTCGGCTCCCGCTACCAAAGTTAGGGCCTTGCGCAGCGCGGCCTCCGGCTGGTAAGCGGTTGGGTTCCACAGGTAGTCGGCCACACAGTACAGCCCCACTTTGTACGCCTCTCCGCCGCCGGCATTGTAGTGGCAGCCGAGTTCGGTCAGTTCCCAAAACCTCTCGGGATACTGGGTCTGGAAGGGGTCGAGGAAGTAGTGGGGCGGAGTGTGCCAGGCGTAGAGGGTGTTGTCCCACAGGAAGGGTTTACGGCCAATGAGGGCGGTGTACTTCTCCACGTCCTCGCGGCGGACGATTTTGGAACGCACCACCGGCCCCGTCCAAACGATGACCAAATCCGAGGGCGTGCGCCGTCCAACTTCGCGCAGGTAGCGTTCGCCCTCCTCCCGATAGCGGTCCCGGGGCAGCCAGTAGTAGGGCAACACGGTGAGCAGTTGACATTCGGGGAACCGGGCCTTGAGGCGGCGGTACAGGTCGTTGAGCAGGTAGGCGTTGGCCTCCGCCAAATCGTCGTGGAAGGCCTCCCGGTCGGCCGGATGGCGGACGATGTACAGACGAGGCCCCTTCCGCTGCAGTTCAGAGGCGAAGTCGTCCAAACAGAGCATCACCCGTCGGGCTCCCCGCTGCAAAGCCAGGGAGCAAGTTTCGGCCAGGGCAGCCAAATCGTTGAGGTCGGAGATTTGGATGTGCTCCTTCCACAGGTAGTAGGGATTGACGAACAACATGACCTCCTGTCCGCGAGGCAGGAGCAGGTCGCAGAGCCGTTTCACCAGGGCGCGGTACTCCTCCGAGGGGTTCGGCCACTGGTCGCGACCGAGGGTGGTGTAGCACAGGTTGAAACAGTTGAACTTGGCCGAGGCGCACCAGCGGGCCATATCTTCAATCATTTCCCAGCGCTGGCCGCCGATTTTGAAACTCCGCAGGCTGAAGACGGGATAGTCGGTCAAATCAGCCGCCCGGAGGACCACCCGTTCCCCGTGGACGGTGGTCAACTGCAGGAGAGACTGGCAGGCCCAGTAGAGACCCAGGGATTGGCGGGCAACGCAGGAGAGAGCCTCAGGCGCCTCGGACGGCTCCGCCCGAACGGTGTAGCCCTCGGCGTGCGGGGGCAAATCATCCGGCGCCGGTGGCCAGGCCGTCGGTGGCCCTGCGGCAAGGGGTTCTAAGCGCAGGCGGGGATTCTCCGCCGGGGGGCCAGTGACCAGGGGCAGGGCGACCTCCCGTCCCGCCAGCAGGCTCACCCGGGCCCCGATTTCTACTGCCCCCAAACGCTCCGGCGATTCGGCATTGGCCCGCAGCACCAGCCGGACCAAAGGCCGCTGCGCCGCTAAGTCGTACAAGGGCACGAAAACCTCGTGGTACGTTGCCTGCTGGGGCGTGGGCACCACTTCGCCCAGGTACTGGCCGGTGTAGGTGCGAAGGGGGACGGTTTCTCCGGCCACTGCCCCCATTGCCGCCATTAGCACCGCTACGGACAAACAGTCAACGCTCATGGTCGGATATCTCCTTTCGCCATCACCTCGCTCCTTAAATTGCGCCGAGTTGATTTCGTGCTTGCCCTTGATTGTACCACTATCCGCCTCCAAAGTCAAGGTCTAAGGGTACAAAAGGAAAGAACGGCAGGTCAGGGAAAAGGAACTTATCTCCAGGAAATTTCGTTTTTTTAGGTGAAAATTGTCTGGATAGCATAGGTGCAGGCTGGAAGTCCCTGAATACAGCCTGACCCAGAGAAGTGATTGGATTAGGCGGTTGTGAAGAAGAGGAGTGCTCATGCGCCCATTTTTGGCCTCATCTACTCTACCGTATCTTCTCCTGTTGGTGGCGGGGCCGCTGGCATCCCAGCCAGGGAAGGAGGAACCATGCGGTCAGGCTAAGGTGACCCTGGAATTGACGAACGCTCCGCCCTTAGCCGCTCTACGGGCGCTGGGTGAGGAAGCCCAGTTGGATTTGCTGCTCGTGGGCCTGCCGGGTAGACGGGTTTCGGTGAGGTTGGAGGAGGTGCCCGTGGACCATGCGCTGTTGCACTTAGCTGACCTCTATGGCCTAACCTGTGCGCGCTGGCGGAGTTTGGTGTTAGCGGAAGGGCGGCCGGCTGCACCGTGGTCTGAAAGGTTAAAAGCGGCTCTGGCACCCGAAGTTGCGGCCCTGCTGTTGCAGGATAGAGGAGGGAGAACGGCCGCCGGGCCAGGCTTTGAGTACTTGGTGGAGGCAGTAAGGGTGCTTTATCGAGGGCAGGGTCAGACTCCCGCCGGACGAGCGGCTTTAGAACGAGCGGTCTATTGGATGGCCGCTCCGGCTTTAGAACGTCTGCTGGTACGCTGGCGAGCCCTGCAGGAAGGGACCGTGCTGGTTCGTTTCCGCCCCCACGAACCTGACGAAGAAGACCCCAGCACTGAACGGTTGTATTGCACCATTCCCCGCCCTTCCGAGGAGGTACTGGTGCCGACCCAGTGGGCGGTCTTTCGGGGGCCGGAATGGGACCCTTTTGAGCAGGAGTTACGGCGCCAGAGGGGTATCATCAGCGCGGGGGAGTTCCGTCGCCGGGTAATCGCTGCTGCCCGACAAACGGAGGAACCTTTCACCGACGATGCCGACTTGGATGTTCCTCCAGCGCTGAGGCTGGAGAATGTATCCATCCTGGAATTCATTGCCTCCTTCCAAAAGGTAACCAAAGTGCCCGTGAGCCTAAAAGGGACAGAGGTATCCCAGCCTTTCACCGCCTTTCTGACCCAGACTCCTGGGCGAGATGTCCTGCGGGCCCTGGCCCGCCTGAGCGGGCGCACCCTGGTAGCAGTGAGGGAAGGTTATGCCTTGACCGCACCACAAGTGCCTTTAGAGCAAACAGAAGTAGCTCTGCCTCTGGAAGTGTGGGTTTATGCGGCCCTCACCAGAGCGGAACGCAACTGGCTGCGAGTGGTTGGCTCCCGTGCGTTTTGGGCTTCCCTCTCGGAGGAGGAGCAGGAACGTCTGCGCACACAAGTGGTGCCTTTGACTGAACTTCCTTTGGCGGCCCGACGAACCCTCCACTTGCTACTGCTGGTGGATTTAGCCCGCCTGTGGGTTCAGTGGAGTGACAACCTGCCCACCCGCGATAGCCCCGTGCCCCTATGGTTGTACGAACGGCCTGGGGTCAGTTATGAATTGGCCTCGCCGGATTGGAGCGAATTCTTAGGTGGACTGACTTATGCCCGTCTCAAAATGGAACTGACCGGGCAAAAAGTCCTGCGTCCCCTTCGAAGGCAACCGTCCCCGCCAAGCGAGGGGGGAAAGTAAACCTGAGCTTATTCTGTGAAAAAGTACCAAGCCTCGCGGAGGGGATTTCCAAGGAGAGCACCATGAAAGGGCAAAGTGAGCGGGGCCAGAAATTAAGTTTGGTCGGCTATTTCCTCCTGAGCGGGGTTTTAGTTACGGCAGCGGCGGCCGAAATCTCCTGGCCCTCCCGACCGAGAACTTTGGCCCAGGCTTTGACCACCTTAGGGGAGGAGCAGGGCTTACAATACGTGGCGGCCTTAGGCCCCCAGAGGCGCCAGAAGGTATCCCTGAGGGCAGCCACTTTGGAGGAGGCGGTAACTACCCTGCTGGCCCAGTTTGGAGCGCGTGGGGTTAAGTTGGACGAAATTTGGCTGATAGATGCGCGAGCTCCTGCTCTGCCCTTTCAGGACTACTTGCGAACCTTTGTCCCCCCGTCCGTTTTACCCTGGTTGGAGGAAGCGGATTCTAAGAGGGTTCAGGAAGGTTTGCCCAAACCGGCGGAAGAACTGGCTCGCACTCTGTACCGGCGCTTAACGGAAGGTCTCCCTCCGCCCGGCCCCGACGAATATGTGGTAGTTCCCTGCACCGTGTCCGCAGGGAAGCCATCTTGGTCAGGGTTGCGGGACTGGCTGCTGAGCCGAGAGATGCGCCCCCTGTTCGCCGAGGATTTCCTGGCCCCTTACCCCTGGGAAGGGAAAGAGCAACTGGTCTATCGCAACGGTGAACTGCGGTTGTACTCCTCGCCCAGTAAGGGATTTCTCCTGCTGCAAGCCCGCTTGCCTTCCTGTGAAGTTCCGGAGAAACTACCGCGATGGTTCCAGTGGCAATATTATGCGCCCCGATTTTTACGGAATCGGTGGGCAGTAGTACTGCCGCAGAGAGTTATAGTACAGGGGCAAGGAAGTTTGGCCGCCTTCCTGACCCAAATATCTGCCCAGGTGACGGCCCGATGTGAGGCGCGGAAGGCGGTGGCGACCCTTCCCCTGGCAGTGGCCCTGCGCGATGTTCCTCTGTGGCTGGCGTTGCAAGCCCTGAGCGTGGCCAGTGGAGTGCCCTTTGGCCCCCTGGAGGATGCAGAAGTTTACACCTTTAGAGCCCCGCAAAACTTGTGGGAAGAGGTTTTTGCCCGTACCACGCCAGAACGCCGTCTGCCGGGGCTTTATTGGCCGCGCGGTCTGGCGCGTAACATGCTGGCAGGGGTGTGGCCTTTGCTCACCACCGAACAGCGGCAGAAGTTGCTGGAAGGTGAGGTAGTACGGCTGGCCGCCCTTAGCCCAGAAGCCCAAAGGTGGGTGCGTCTCTGTCTGCATGACCAGGAGTGGCGCCGAAACTACTATCAGGCCGCCCGGGCGGAGGTAGCCTTACGCCAGGCCCAAACCCGTCAGCCTTATCGCTGTTTGTTCATTGCGGCTGCGGAAGGATATCTGCGTTTGGTTATAAGTTTCGGCTCTGGTAACTTTCGCCAGGGATTGGATACGTATTGGAAACCACTGCCGAAAGGGGTTGAAGAACCGTTTTTTATTTATAGTTGGCTGCCCGGCGCCGGCCCTGACCGGTTTTCCTCCGACTTGCGCCGCGAACACCGCTCCCGTTGGGAACCTCCTGGCCGAGTCCCCCACAATGCCCGGCATTGGTTCCTGGTGGCGACTCCCACGGGCCGACCAGCGGAAGAACCGAAGACCGAACCCGAAGGAGGATGAGGAGGGAGTTCTTCCTTCAAGACAGGGAAAATTTCATCGGGTTCTGGTCTTGACGGTTCCGAAAAAATGGGATATAATGATAGAAAAGTCCTGGATTTGACAGTTCCGAAAAATGTGCTACAAAAGGTGACCCAGGAACAGACTCGGTATCCCCAAGCCTGTTTCCGATAAAGTCTAATTAAAACCCGGCAGGTGGTTACTAACTGTATAATACCAATTTCAAAAATTAGGGTCATATTCCCAATTGCTCAATGCTTGCTTCAGCGGACAACCGCAAACCTAAGGGATTATCCTGCCCTGTGGGCAGGGTGACTGGGGAGAGGAAGGAGGTGAAGGGTAGTGCCCTGGCGTGACTTGCTTCTCGGAGTGGTGCTGTGGGGGTTAGCGATGTTGGGAACAGAGCCGGCTTACGCGGACTATGGAGCAGCCTTAGCAGGCGATGCACATGCCGTTCTTCCGCAGGTGTATTACGTTGACAACGGGGATGAGATTCAATTGATGGCCTGGGCCTGTGCGGTGGGGTCTATGGGGGAGGGCACTGCGGGTGCAGTCCAGGTGTCGGCCTGGGCTCTGCGCAATGACCCCGTTTTGGGAGCAAGTGTGATAAACGACGTCAAAACAGGTTATACTGATGGCACTACTAACTTGCTCATAAAAGCAGAAGCAAATGTGAACGCGGCTAAGTATGTTGAAGAAGGGGATGTGGGTGTCCATGTGTCTCGTGCTGATGCTTTTGCTCAAGCGCGCTTCTATGATGAAAACGGGCAGGAAATAGACAGGATAACTCACGACCCGTTTCTCGATGAAACGGTCTACGAAGTGCGGTTAGAGGAAGGCGGAGGCGGGGGAGACGGCGAAGGGGAGGGCATGAAAACCGAAGGCCTCTTGGCCCCAGAGGAAATTTCCCAGTAGCATTTATCCCTTCACGACTTCGGAACGACTTCGGCCCGAACGGCCGAGGTCGTTTTTGTTTTCTAACCCCGGACGAAGCCTGGGTGCGCAACAGCCAGTACAACATCGGCCACGAGGAGTTCACCTTTCAACCCCTTGGCGTGTGCGAGCGATGTCAGGGCACGCCACAGCCCGAACCGTTCCTGGAGGAACTGACCAAACTGCACACCGCGCTGCGGGAGCGAGGGCTGGAGGTGATGATGTGGGGCGACGAGTTCCTGCGGGAGCAGCACGGAGGCCGCGCCCAAAAACATCATCATCTGCGACTGGCACTACGGGCCGGGGGAGGGGTTCCCCTCGGTGGCCTACTTTCAGGAGCACGGCTTTCGGGTGCTGAACTGTGGGTGGTACGAACCGCTGAACGTGTTCAACTTCAGCAACGTCGCCGTGGAGCGGAAGACGTTGGGATACTGCGGCACCTCTTGGTGGGGCATCAGCAACTTCCGTCGCTCGGCAGAACATTTAGCGGATTTCATCATCGCCGCAGAGAACGCCTGGACGAACCGTCGGCCAGAGTTAGCAGAATGGCCCTACCCGCCCACGGATGCCTGCCGTCGCCTGGCTGGCCTGTCCGCACCGGGGGAGGCGACCCGGTTCACCCTGCTGGACCTGTCGCGGCACACCACCCAAACCCTGACGGACAACCGACGGCGTTCGGGTTTCATGGGCTGGGGCCAGACTACGACTTGCGCTACGTGCCTGAGGGTGGGGTGTGGTTCGGCGGGGTGCCGTGGGCAATTGTTGTTCTAAGCGTACCCCAAACTGCCAAGAAAAGCACGGGTGGGACATAATTGGGGCAACTCGACGCTTTCTGCCCTTGCCCTTTTCCCGGCAACGTGGTATAATTTGGGGGGAAGTGCGAAATTAGGCGAGGGAGATTCACGGATGCAACTGGTAATGTTCTCCAAAATGCTGCAGGAGTTTTCGGTGGCCAAAGCGGGCGAAATTATCGCCGATTTGGGCTTCGAGGGGGTGGATTTGACCGTTCGACCCGGCGGACATGTGCGGCCCGAAAACGTGACTGCTGACCTGCCGCCGGCCGTGGCCACGCTGCGGGACATGGGCTTGAGCGTGCCCATGATTACCACGGCCATCGTGGCGGCGGAGGAGCCGCAGGCGGAGGAAATTTTTCGCGCTGCGGCCGAGTGCGACATTCCCCAGTTGAAGTTGGGCTATTGGCATTATGAGGGTTTCGGCCGGCTGAAGGCGCAACTTGATGCGGTGCGGGCCACGCTTCACGGCCTACAGGCCCTGGCCCAGAAATACGGCGTACAGGCCAACATTCACCTCCATTCGGGAAACTTCCTCAGCGCCAATCCGGCCGTGGTGTGGCGGCTGCTGGAGGGGTTCGACCCACAGGCGTTGGGGGCCTATGTGGACCCTGGCCACATGGCCGTCGAGGGCGGTTATGCCGGGTGGAAGCAGGGATTAGACCTGCTGGCCGACCGCATTTCTCTGGTAGCAGTGAAGGACTTTGGCTGGTTCAGGGAGGAGGACGAGGCAGGAAGAATGCGCTGGCAGCACAAATTGATGCCCTTGCGGGAGGGGATTGTGCCCTGGCCGGAGGTGTTCCGCTGCCTGGGGCAAATTGGCTTTGACGGTACGGTGTCGCTGCACAGCGAATACAAGGGCAGACATGCCTGGCGGGACTTGACCACCGCCGAACTCATCGCCCAGACGCGGGAGGACCTGCAGTACCTTCGGGAGGTGCTGGCCGAGGTGGAGGGTTAGCGGTCTTCCCCGGTGGGGCTAAAACGCTGAAGATGATAAGCCCTTGGGCCCCGCTATCTCACCCACGGCTGCGAATTTCACCGCTGGCGGCCCATAATTCGCTGGGCCAGGCGGGCGCGAGTGGCCAACAGGACGGTCGGGTCTTTCTCCCAGTCGAACCAACTTCGGGCTAAGGCTCGCACTTCTCGCTCTACGAATTCCTGCTCCCCGCGCTGCACCAACAAGTGGAAATACTCGTAGTCCTCCATCCCCTCCCGGATGTTCTTCAGGCGAATGGAGGTGACCGGCCCGTCAAATCCTGCATCGCCGCCGGGATAAAAGAGCATTCCCTCGCCGTTGTAAGCGAGGCGGAAACTGGGCTGGTCGAGCCAGGGGTCGCGCACATGACCCCAGTAAACAGTAGTCCAGTAGAGCAAACCGGTCATGTGGTAGCGGAAGTTGAGCCACAGGGGAAGGCGGTAGTTCAGCACGGGGAAGTCAATTTGCCACCAGGGGGAGGGCTGAGGGCCCTGGCAGAGAGCAGTGTAAGACCACAGTTCGTCTCCTGCGGCGAGCCGCTGGGCTGCCGTCTCCTCATCGTGCAGGGGCCACAGCGGCACCCAGATGTCCACGGCCTCGTTCAAGTCGCCCCAGGCGGGATTGCTGGGTTTGGTCTGTTCCGTACACAGGACGCGGATTTGGGGATGGGCCTCATGCACCAGCGCGGCCCGCCGGCGCACCTGCTCATAGGCTTCCGCGTCGTTGGGCTCGTCTAAGATGTAGAGGTAAGCCCCCTCGGCCCAGCCGTTTTCCTGCAGGTACTCGTAGAACGAGGCCAGGTAACGTTTGGCCTTTTCACGGTCGGCCCCCAGCGGGTCTTTGAAGGGCGGCCAGCGCAGCGGGAAAGCGTTGACCCGCAGGTCAGCCATGTATTGGGCCAGTTCCTCGTGCGTGGCCGAAGGGTCAATGCTGCCATCCTCCTTCACGGCCGGGTACAGATGACGAGGAATGGGGGGAGTGATGCGGTGGTCAGCCAGAGCCTGGCAGTAGCGGCGCTCAATCACCCGATACTCGGGGGAACCGGGCTCCACTCCGTGCGCAGGGGCAATGCGGCTGAAACTGCCGAAGTGGGAGCGAACCGTCGGCATGGTGGGCAGGGTGAAATCCCAGACGGTCAGTTCTATGGGCACCAGGAGGTCCGGCTGGTTGCGGGCGCGAATGGTGATAGTGCCCCGATATTCGCCGGGCACAGCATCCGAAGGCACGTACACGTCCACCCACAACACCTGGGTCCAGTCCCTCCACACCGCGAAGGGCACCGCATCGTATTTCGCCCCCCGCGGGTTGCGTCGAGCATCCCAAGGGGTGAGTTCGCTTCCGTCCAGGGGGTTCACAAAGGGAATCAGCGCCTCAGGATAGAGTCCCGGTGGGGCTTCAGAGCGATAACTGGGCCGGCGGAGGTAAACGTAGTGCTCCCGGAACAGGGTGAGGTGGTCCCGACGGATAACGGCTCCGTTGGGCCCGGTCAAATCGGAAGCCTCCGCAGTTACGTCGGTGATGGTTTCCGTCCCCGCCCGCAGGGCGATTTGGAAGGGTTCATATTCGTTGCGGGCAGCCTGCAAGCGGGCCGTGCGCTGCTTTCCCGGGGGCGTATGCTGGAAAACGCGCTCCGAGCCATGGGTGACCCACACGGTCAACCCCTCTGCCGGCGTCGGCAGCAGGGCCAGCGCGGCGAAAATGAAATACATGGGTATGCACCTCCCTTAGCCTCTCGTGCCCTTCATTATACCATGAACGGGAGGAATTAACAAGTTTTTCGCGCGGCGGACTGTCCACTTTCGGATACCCATTTGCATTTTTCGCCAACTTGTGGTATACTTGAAAATGTTCCCTGAGAGCACACGGATTTAACGACAGGGGGTATTCCACTAAAGAAATGAGGTGAACAATGATGCCTGAACGGGAGGAAGAACGCCAAGAACAGCAGATGGAATCTCAGGAAACTGTCCCTCTGCGGGAGTTGACAGACCTCCCTGGCATAGGTGAGAACCGCGCCCGGGCTTTGATGGAGGCTGGGTTTACCGATGTAGCCTCCCTGCGGGCAGCCTCCGTAGAGGAGTTGGCAGATGTGCGGTCAATTCCCCGAAGGTTGGCAGAGCAAATCAAAGCCTATTTGGAGGAACATCCTGAAGTGGCTGAAGAAGAGGGCCGGCCCGAGGAAGTAGTTCCCACGGAGGCTGTGCCGGAGGAGGCGGTGGAAGAGAGACCGCCAGAGGCTATGGCTGAACCGGAGGAGGAAGCGAGGGTCGAGGAGGCCCCACCTGAAGAGCCGATGGTGGCTGCACCAGAGGCGAAGGCTGAGGAAGAAGCCGCTCCAGAAGCAGAGGCAGAACCCGAGGCGGAGGAGGAACCCGAAGCCCGGGAAGTCGAAGAAGAAGTCGTTGCCGAAGAGGTTGCTCCAGAGGCGGAAGCCGAGGAAGTTGAAGTCGTTACGGAGGCAGAGGAAGCGGCACCAGAGGAAGAAGCCCCTCCGCCTGAGGCCCCACCGGAGGAAGAAGCCCCTCCGCCAACTGCTCCCTTAGAGGAGGTCCGAGAGCCCCGCGGTGGATTGGTGGTTGGCATTTGGGTGCTGGCAGTTTTGTTCCTCATTGTGTTGTGTGTAGCCAGTTACCTTTTCCGAGAAAACCGCCGCCTGGCTGGTGAGCAACTGACCCCGATGCAAAAAGTGCTCTTGAAGAACCAAGCCGCGGCCCTCGAGCGCATTGCCCAAGTTTCCGAGGAAACGTTGGCCCAGCAGGTGAACGCGATACAAAAGGCCATTAAAGTTAACGACTATGGTACGGCCCTCCAGCAATTGCGCCTGCTTCGCTCCTTAGTAGAAGTCGGGGCCACGGCCAGGGAAGAAATGACCCCCCTGAGAACGGCTTTTGAGGAAGTGGAGGGTGCTTTGCAGGCAGCGGTGAAACAGATAGCCCCACAAGTGGAGGAAAAGGTTGGCAACTTGTTAGAGGCCGTGCAGGAAATCACGGCTCCGAAAATGTAGGAAGGCCGGTGGCAGCCGCAAGTAAGAAACAGGTCCAAAGGTTGATAGCACGCCTGCGTGCTAAAGGGGAGGAGGAACGGTCAGCGGTAATAGCAGAACTGGTAGCCTTAGGAGAGGTAGCGGTAGAGCCTTTGATTGCCGCCCTCCAGGATACGGCCTACCAAACCCGTATGGCCGCCGCGCAGGCTTTGGGTCAGATTGGTTCTGAACAGGCATTACGACCACTGTTGGCCACTCTCAATGATGCCAGCGTCAATGTCCAGCGGGCCGGGGTAGAAGCCCTGACCCGGATGGGCACCCCGGCGGTAGAGCCGCTGGTTGCCCTGCTCCAGGACAAGGACGCTAAAACCCGGCGGCGGGCGGCCGAAACCTTGGGACGCATTCAAGCCCCAGAAGCGGTGGAGGCCTTGGTTAAAGCCCTCAGCGATGAAAATGCCGAGG
>DTZQ01000016.1 GCA_012961305.1 Armatimonadota bacterium
GTCAGGGCCGAGGCGGCGGTCGCGGAATGGGCCGGGGTCAGGGCCGAGGCGGCGGTCGCCGATTTTAGACCCGAGAGGAACTGGGATGGGCAGCGAAATCCGCCTTACCCTGCTCTGTGACAATTACGTCCAGCAACCCGGATTGAGGGCTGAGCATGGCTTGGCCATACTGGTCGAGGGACCCTGGGGAAGGGTCTTGCTGGATACCGGTCAGAGTCGAACAGCAGGGCATAACGCTGACCGGTTGGGGATTGACCTCCAGTCGGTCGGAACAGTAGTGCTCAGTCATGGGCATTACGACCACACCGGCGGGCTGCGGGAAGTTCTGTACCGTACAGGAGAAGTACGTGTCGTTGCCCATCCTGAGGCCTTCGCACCTAAATACGTCCGCTTGCAGGAAACCGCGCGCGAGCGGTACATTGGTGTACCTTTCTGCCGGGAAGAACTGGAAAGTTTGGGAGCCAATTTCATCTTGAGCCGCGAAGCCTGGGCCCTCGCTGAAGGCCTGTGGGTAACCGGAGAGGTGGAACGAGAAGTGGCTTGGGAACCGGCAGATGAGCGGCTTTTGGTCAGAGAGAACGGACTGCTGAGTCGGGACCCACTACGGGATGACCTTTCGCTAATCCTGGTTACTTCGGAGGGGCTCATTCTGGTCTTAGGCTGTGCCCATGCGGGGGTAGTCAACATAGTCCAGCGGGCAATGGAATTGACAGCCTGTACCCGGGTACGGGCTCTTATCGGGGGAATGCATTTGGTCAAAGCCCACGCGGAGTTCTTGGAGAAAACAGCCGGGATTCTGGAGGAATGGGGAGTAGAGCAGATAGTTGCTGCCCACTGCACAGGTTGGATGGCTGGGGCTTTCCTTCGGCAGCGTTTGGGAGACCGGGTAAGAATGGGAGAAGTGGGGCAACAATGGCAGTTTAGGGTATAGGAAGGGAGAACCAAAGTGCAGGAGGAAATTGCCTCGCACACTCGGTATCAGCGGATTATTGCCAATGCTCGGCGCATTTTGGGCGTAACGAAAGACGCGACCCGAGAGGAAATCAGGGCCGCCTATTGGGTATTGGCCATGAAGTACCATCCTGACCGGAACCCACGGGATAAATCCCTGCCGGAGAAATTCGCCCAACTGGCTGAGGCTTACGAGGTGTTGACGAATCCCAAGAAACTGGAGCGATATTGCTTCGTGACTCAAGAGGAGGTTTCTCCTCCCCCGGCGCCGGACCAGCACTGGACCTACGAAGAATGGGCTAAGGAGCAATTCTTTGAGTTAATGTTTTGAGGGGGGCTGCAAATGAGCGGTAGGTTTACTCCGCTCCCGATGTTTTGAAGCAAAGGAGGTGAGAACTCATGCGTTTTGGGGGTCGAGGACGGGGAATCGGTTGGAGCCCAAGGGCCGGTTGGGGCCGGGGAATTTATGGGGGATGGGGTAATCCCTATCCTTACTGCCGCTTCTATCCCTGGCTACCCCGCCGCTGGTGGGCTTATGGAACGGTTCCCTATGGGTACACAGGTTACCCCCACGCCCCCCGAATGTGGCCGGTGAGGCCATACGGGGGCAATTGGTGGTAAACCGTGCGTTTATAACAACCTAACAATATCGGCATGGGAGAGATTAGGAGGGAAAATCGTTTGGCAATTCCCCTCATCACGGGGGAGTCTTTGAAAGGGAGAACCAAGCATGAGATATCGTTGGATGTACTATGCCACTGGACTGCCGGGCTGGATGCGTTTTGGGTTCAGCCCGGGCTGGGTGGGCCGCAGTCCCACTGGATTGCCTCCTGGGGCTACTTATTTGCTGACCGGCATGTGGCCTACCCCCCAAGCGCAAGCCTACTGGCAGGCACTTCAAGCGGGTCAAGTCCCTTTCCCAGCCTGGGGCGCGGTGCCCTTTGCTGCTCCTACGGGCGTGCCCCCAACGCCGGGCTTCTGGCCAGGTTGGATGCCGCAAATGCCGCCAGAGCAGGAATTGCAGTTCCTCCGGAACCAAGCGCAAATGATTAAGCAGCAGTTGGAGCAGATTAACAACCGCATTGCGGAGTTGGAAAAGCAAGGATAAATCAACTAATGGTCGTTGCGGTGGCCAGTGGAAAAGGAGGAACGGGTAAGACAACCATTGCGGTTGCCTTAGCCCAGTGCGCGGAGGAAGGGGTGCAAATTTTAGATTGCGATGTGGAAGAACCCAACGTTCACCTCTTCCTCCGCCCTTCCCTTCACTCCCGGGAACCTGTTTCCCTGCTGATGCCGGAGGTAGACCTGGACAAGTGTACCCTTTGCGGCCGCTGTGCGGAGGTATGTCACTACAACGCGCTGGCGGTGATTAAAGAGCGGGTGCTGTTTTTCCCGGAGTTATGTCACGGTTGTGGGGCCTGTTCCTTAGCCTGTCCCCGCGAAGCCATTCGCGAGGTGCCCCGAGAAATCGGGGTAGTGGAGGAAGGGCGCGCGGATGGGATACTGTTCGTCCACGGACGGCTTCATCCGGGGGAAGCCATGCCTTCTCCCATTATCCGTCAGGTCAAGGCTAAAAAGGCAACCGTACCTCGAATCGTAATTGATGTCTCGCCGGGGACGGCGTGTCCGGTGGCAGAGGCCCTCAAGGGTACTGATTTCTGCTTGTTAGTCACCGAACCGACACCTTTCGGCCTGAGCGATTTGCGGCTGGCGGTCGAGTTAGCAGGCGAGTTGGGAATTCCGGTGGGAGTAGTTATCAACCGGGCCGATTTGGGGGATGAAGGGGTGGAACGTTTCTGTCAGGAGCACTCCTTTCCCATCTTGTTGCGCCTCGGTTTCGACCGTCGCATTGCGGAAGCCTACTCTCGCGGCATACCCCTGTTGCCAGCGGCTCCTGAACTGGGAAGCGATTTTCGCCGGCTATGGGAACAAATCGAAGGGAGGGCAATGGGGTGAAGGAACTTGTGGTCCTCAGCGGCAAGGGAGGCACCGGAAAGACAACCCTCGCGGCTTCTTTCGCGGCTCTGGGCCAAGGACAGGTCCTGGCCGATTGTGACGTAGACGCACCGGATTTGTGGTTAGTACTCCAGCCGAAGATACAACGAAAGGGAGACTTTGTAGGGGCCCGGGTGGCACAAATTGACCCGGAGCGATGTCAACAGTGCGGGAATTGTCAGGAAGTTTGCCACTTTGAGGCAGTCACGGAACTTTTTACCATTGACCCCTTGGCCTGTGAAGGTTGTGGGACTTGTGCCTTGGCCTGTCCCGTTGAGGCCATCACTTTGCTCGAAGTTCTGACCGGACGGTGGTTTGTAGGGGAAACTCCCTATGGTCCTATGGTCTATGCTCGGTTGGGAGCAGGACAGGAGAACTCGGGGAAATTGGTGACTTTGGTACGCCAGCAGGCCCGAGAGGTAGCCCAGGAGAAGGGACTGGACTTCGTCCTCATTGACGGCCCGCCCGGAATAGGTTGTCCCGTGATTGCCTCTGTAAGCGGTGTGAATGCGGCCTTGGTAGTCACGGAACCTACGTTGTCCGGTCAACATGACCTGGAGAGAGTAGTGGCCGTCTGCCATCATTTCGGAGTGCATCCTCTTATTTGCGTCAATAAATTCGACCTCAACCCTACCGTTACCGAGGAAATTACAGTTTACTGCCGGAAGAACGGTCTGGAAATGGTAGGGCAGGTCCCCTTTGACCCCACGGCGGTGGAGGCAGTCGTCAAGGCGGTTCCTCTGGTGGAATACGACCGGGGCGAAGCCGCGTCGGCCATCGTCGCCCTTTGGGAACGAATAAAGGAGATTTTGTAAGGTATAAAGGAGAATACAAAATGTCGGCGGAGAAAATTGCGGTAAGTGCCTGTGGGCCAACCTTGGAATCACCGGTAGACCCACGCTTTGGCCGCTGCGCTTATTTCCTAATTGTAGACCCGGATACGATGGAATTTGAGGCCGTGGAGAACCCCAGCGTTTTGGCTCCCAGCGGGGCAGGTATTCAAGCGGCCCAGTTGGTCGCTAACAAGGGAGCCCAAGTGGTGCTGACGGGCAACATGGGCCCTAATGCCTATCATGCCCTCACGGCAGCGGGGGTTACCGTCATCGTGGGGGTGATAGGTACAGTCCGCGAGGCTCTGGAAAAATACCAGGCCGGAACTTTGCAACCGGCCCAGGGTCCCAGCAGGGGAGCCCACTTCGGTCTGGGCGGAGCACCGGGCTGGGGAATGGGCCGGGGTCGCGGTATGGGTCGGGGAATGGGTTGGGGTGGCGGTTGGGCCGCTACCCAGGGGGTCGAAGCACCCCCTCCTCCACCCGCACAGGTCGCCGCTCCCGCTGCCCCTCCAACCGCTGACCGCACTCAAGCCCTTCAGGAGTTAAGGGCAGAAACCGAGGCCCTGCGTCAGCAGGTTGAGGAAACCCTTCGCCGTTTAGAGGCCCTGGAGAAGAGGGGTAGTGAGTAGCCCCCTATGATGGTTGCGGTTGCCAGCGGAAAGGGTGGTACGGGTAAAACCACAGTGGCTACCGGGCTGGCCTTGGCCTGGGGCTGGGGGCAGTTCTTGGACTGCGATGTGGAGGAACCTAACGCTCACCTGCTCCTTCGCCCGGAAATTCGCCACTGGCAGAAGGTATATCTGTATGTGCCCCAGGTCAACCCCCAACTTTGCACCTACTGTGGGGAATGTGCTCAGTTCTGTCGGTACAATGCCCTGGCGGTCATCCGAGAAAGTGTGACCGTTTTTTACGAACTCTGTCACGGCTGCGGGGGATGTACCCTGGTCTGTCCCGAGAAGGCCATTATGGAATTCCCCCGCGAGATTGGAGTGCTGGAGAAGGGAATAGTGCGGGGAAGAATTCAGTTTCTTCAAGGAAGGCTACACTTGGGAGAAATGGCTACAGCGACGGTTATCGGTGAACTGAAACGGCTGGTGGACCCACAAGAGATGGTCATCCTGGACGCACCTCCGGGTACGGCAACTCCCCTGGTCGCAACTGTGGAAGGCAGCGATTACTGTTTGTTGGTAACTGAACCTACCCCCTTTGGCCTCCACGACTTGGAAGCAAGTGTAGCCGTACTGCGGCAGTTGAATATCCCCTGCGGAGTTATTATTAACCGGGAGGGAACGGGGTACACAGGCATAGAAGAGTTCTGTGCGCGGGAAGAACTTCCCATCCTCTTGCGCATCCCTGAAGACCGGTGCATTGCGGAGGGCTACGCCCGGGGGAAAACGCTGGTAGAAATTGAGCCAGCCTACGAAATGCAACTGCGGAAACTGCTCCACCACCTTGCCCAAACAGTCACCACCGACACCGGAGGACCCCGGTGAAGCAATTGACCATCATTAGTGGAAAAGGGGGGACGGGGAAAACAGCCGTAGCCGCTTCCTTTGCTGCGCTGGCGGAGAACAAGGTTTTGGCTGATTGCGATGTGGACGCCTCAAACTTGCACCTGCTTCTCCAGCCTCAAATAGAGCGGGAGGAGCCGTTCTACGGAATGGAGGTAGCAGTATTGGATGAGCAACGCTGTGTGGAATGCGACGCTTGCCGAGAGGTGTGTCGTTACCGGGCCATCCGCCAAGGCCCAGTGATAATGGAAATGCGGTGTACCGGCTGTGGGGTATGTACCTTGGTGTGTCCCGAAGAAGCCATTTCCCTGGAACGGCGGGTAAATGGAGCGCTCTACCGTTCTCGCACCCCCTACGGCCCCCTGGCCCATGCTCGGTTGCTGCCAGGCGCAGAGGGTTCCGGTCGGCTGGTCACCGCCGTTCGCCTGCTGGCGGAGAATTTAGCGGCCGAGTGGGGAGCAGATTTCATCCTAATAGATGGCCCCCCAGGCATCGGCTGCATGGTCACTGCTTCTCTAACCGGTGTGGACTTGGCTCTGATAGTCACAGAGCCAACGCTCTCCGGCAGGCATGATTTGGAGAGGGTATTGGGAGTGGCATGCCATTTTGGGGTAGAGACCCTGGTCTGTATTAACAAGTACGACTTGAACGCCCAGAACGCGGCTGCCATTCGCGATTACTGCACTTCCCTGGGCATCCCCGTCAGCGGAGAGATTCCCTTCGACCGCCGGGTAACAGAAGCCCACGTTGCGGGATACCCCGTGGTGCACTATGACTCCTCCCCGGCTGCCCAAGCAATGGAGAACTTGTGGGAACAGGTGGCGGAACGGCTGAAGGAGGCCTCCTAATGGTCAGTATCCTTACTTTACCCCACTCGTTCTCCTTAGCCCCCTTGCCCAGAGTTCAAACTCGGGGCTACCTTTACTAAACCAACGGAAGGTGGTTCCGTCGGTTTCCCGCCGACTGGGTAACCGTGGCCCAAGATTTCAATCTTGGGCAGGTCTTGACAAAGGGGTAGTCACATCCGAGGCATATCGCTTATCGCCTGCTGCCATAGGCCCTAAGTGACGAGCAATATGGACACGAACTTCGCTGACGTTTGGGAAAATGAAATCCTTCCCTGGGTGCAGAGGCCCAGTCGGTACTTGGGCACGGAAGTGAACAGCGTGCACAAGGACCCGGCTCAAGTGGAGGTGCGCCTTGCTTTAGCCTATCCCGATTTGTACGACCTGGGCTTGGGCAACCTGGGACTGCACATTCTGTACGCCATCCTCAATCGCCTCCCGGAGGTGTGGGCGGAGCGGGTGTACGCGCCGGGAGTGGATTTGGAGGAACACCTGCGGCGAGGGAAAATGCCGCTGTGCAGTCTGGAAAGCAAAACGCCGCTGGCGGAATTTGACGCCCTCGGCTTCACCCTCCAGTCGGAACTGACCTATACCAACCTCCTGAACATGCTTGACCTGGCCGGCATTCCCCTGCGGGCGGCGGAACGCGACGCTCAGTACCCGCTCATCCTCGCTGGCGGGCCGGGCGCGTTTAACCCGGAGCCGCTGGCGGATTTCGTGGATGCCTTTGCCTTAGGTGACGGGGAGGAGTTGGTCCTCGAAATAGTGGCTGCCCTCAAGGAATTCAAGGACAAAAGGGCAAGGCGGGAGGAACAGTGGCAGCGGTTGGCGGAGATTCCGGGGCTCTACGTGCCTGCCCTGTACCCTACGGTGACCCTGAAAGACGGCACTATCGTCCCCGCCTCGCAGGAACTGGCCGGACCAGCCACCAATGCCTCTTACCTGGCTGAAGTGGAGAAACGGTTGGCGCCGAAAATAGTCAAACGGGTGGTGGCTGACCTGGACGCGGCTCCCTTTCCCACCGACTACTTAGTGCCCTTCACCCCGCAGACTCACGACCGGGTGTCCTTAGAGGTGCTGCGGGGCTGTACCCAGGGCTGCCGCTTCTGTCAGGCGGGGATGACCACCCGTCCGGTGCGGGAGAGGAGGTTGACCACCCTGGCGACGCTCCTGCAGCAGACCCTCGAGCGCACCGGCTACGAGGATATTTCGCTGGTCAGCCTCTCCACCTGCGACTACAGCCGGGTGAAGTCCCTGCTCCGGCAAAGCGTGGCCCTTACCGCCCCGGAGCGGACCAGCCTGTCCCTGTCCAGCCTGCGGTTGGACTCGTTCAGCCTGGAGTTGGCCGATGAGGTCAGTACGGTGCGCAAGACGGGCCTGACTTTCGCTCCCGAGGCAGCCACCGACCGCCTGCGGGCCGTCATCAACAAGTTCCTCCCCGACGAAGAACTGCTGGAGGTAACTCGCCAGTGTTACCAACGGGGCTGGGAAGTGCTTAAACTCTATTTCATGATTGGCCTGCCCACGGAGAGGGAGGAAGACGTGGCCGCCATTGCCGACCTGGCCCATCGGGTGCTGAGGGAGGGACGGAAGGTGAACCGGCGAGCGCGTTTGCACCTGGGGGTAGCCACCTTTGTGCCCAAGCCCCATACTCCCTTCCAGTGGGAGCGGCAGATTTCGCAAGCGGAAACGGAGGCCAAACAGGATTTGCTGCGGCGAAGCCTGCGCTCGCGGGCCATTAAGTTTGGCCGCCACGACCCGCGGGAAAGTTACTTGGAGGGCCTCATCTCCCGCGGCGACCGACGGGTGGGCCGGCTGCTGTACCTGGCCCATCAGTTGGGCTGCAAGTTTGACGCCTGGAGTGAACACCTCAACTGGGAGGCTTGGCAGGAGGCCCTTCGCCGCTGGGAAGCGGAAATGGGAGTGCACCCGGATGAACTGCTGCGGGCGCGGGAGTTGGACGAACCGCTGCCCTGGGACCACATTGACATTCTCATTCCCAAAGCCTGGCTTCAGGCCGACTGCCGCCGGGCCCGGGAACAAGTTTGGCAGGCCGACTGCCGGCGCGGGCAGTGCCAGGGCTGCGGAGTGCGGGACCGAGAGCCAGTGCTGTGTGCCACCATGCGGCGCCGCAGCCGGGAGGGAAAGGAGGAAGAGGCGACCTTGACCCTGGCCCCGCCAACGCGGCCGGCGGAACCGACCCCGGTCCAGAGAATTCGGTTCCGCTGGGCCCGGCGCGGCCTCGCGCGGCTGCTGTCCCATCGGGAGACCATGAACCTCTTCATCCGCGCCCTGCGGCGGGCGAAAATTCCCCTCAGTTACTCCCAGGGCTTTCACCCCACGCCCAAGTTGGCCTTCGGGGCGGCCCTGCCGGTGGGAATGGAAAGCGAAGCCGAGTACGCCGACGTGCTGCTCAAGTCCCGCCTGGAACCCAGGGAGTTCCAACGGCGACTTAATGCCACTCTGCCGGAGGGGTTCGTGGTGCTGACCGCAGCGGAAGTGCCCCTGCGTGCCCCGGCGCTGATGGGGGAAATAAGCGAGGTGGAATATGAAATGGAGGTGCCCAAGGTGTGCTTGGACGAGGGAAGAGCGTCGGCGGCCCAACAGGTAGCAGAGTATCTGGCGCAGGAGGAAATCCTGGTGGAACGGCGCACCAAGAAGGGAGCGCGAAAAGTTGACCTCCGACCCTTCATTGCTGACCTGCGGGTAGCCGGGGAGGATGCGGAGAGGGTGGTCTTGCGTTTGTGCGTGCGGGACCGCCAAGGGCGGACGGCCCGCCCCAAAGAGGTGGTACAAACCCTGTTGGGCCTCGAGGAAGACCAGTGGCCCCGGGTGCGGGTGCGGAAGGTAAGGTCTTTTCTAAGCGGGGAGGGCAGATGAAAAGGATTGTTCTGGCTGCTCCGCGCGGGTTTTGTGCGGGAGTAAGTTACGCCATAGACCTTGTGGAACATGCCCTGCGGCGGTTTGGCACCCCGCTCTACGTGCGCCATGCCATTGTACACAACCAATGGGTAGTGCGGGATTTTGAGCGGCGGGGAGTGGTGTTTGTGGAAGACCTGGAGGAGGTTCCCCTCGGCCAGCCGGTCATCTTCAGCGCGCACGGGGTCAGCCCGGCCGTGCGGGAGCACGCGCGGCGGCGGCGGTTGCGAGTGATTGATGCCACTTGTCCCCTGGTGACCAAGGTCCACCGGGAGGCCCTCGATTTGGCGGCCAAAGGCTACACCATCCTCTACCTGGGCCATCGGGGACACCCGGAGGCCGAAGGAACCATGGGCGAAGCGCCCCAACACATGATTTTGGTGGAAACCCGTGCGGAAGCGGAAACGGTGGAGGTGCCCGACCCGGAGCGAGTTGCCTGCCTGACCCAAACCACCCTCAGCGTGGACGAGGTGAACCTCATTTTGGCCGTGCTGCGCCGTCGCTTCCCCCGACTAATTACGCCGCGTAAAGAGGACATTTGCTTTGCCACCACCAACCGCCAGGAGGCGGTCAAAGCCTTGGCCCGGTCTTGCGACCTGGTGTTGGTCGTGGGGTCCAAAATGAGTTCCAATTCCAACCGCCTGCGGGAGGTAGCGGAGGCCCAAGGGGTGCCTGCCTTCCTGATTGACGGAGTGGCCGATTTGCGGCCGGAATGGAAAACGGACTATGAGACGGTTGGCCTCACTTCGGGAGCCTCCACGCCGGAGAAGTTGGTGGAGGAGGTGGTCACGGCCCTTAAAGGGGGCCGGCCGGTGGAGGTGCAGACCGTAGAGGTGGCCCGGGAGAAAATCGCCTTCCCCCTGCCTCCGGAATTGTGGTAGTGCCTGAAATGGAAGTGGAGAGGCGAGGAGGAGCAAGGAGGAATTCATGCGGCGAGAGGCTTGGTTTTACGAGGCCGCGCCTAACGGTCGGGTGCGGTGTCTGCTGTGCCCTCATTTCTGCCAACTGGCCGAGGGTCAGCGGGGACGCTGTGGGGTGCGGGAGAATCGGGAGGGACGGCTCGAGTTGCTCGTTTACGGCTGGGCCGTTGCTCACAGCGTAGACCCCATCGAAAAGAAGCCCCTGTTTCACGTCGCGCCGGGCACGAAAGTGCTTTCCGTCGCCACCGTGGGTTGCAACCTGCGCTGCCGATTCTGCCAGAACTGGATGATTTCCCAGCGGTTCAAGGGCGCGGGCCGTTGGCCGGGGGAAGAACTACCGCCGGAGCGGGCGGTGAAGGAAGCGCAGGAACGAGGCTGTGCCGGGGTGGCTTGCACCTACACGGAACCGACGGTATTTTACGAATATGCTTGGGATTTGGTCCGGGCCAGCCGGGCCGCTGGTCTCTTTACCGTCTGGGTCACTAACGGCTACCTCACCCCCGAACCGCTGCGCCGCCTGGCGCCTTACCTGACGGCCGCCAACGTGGATTTGAAGTACTTCTCCGCCCAGACCTATCGGGAAGTTTCCGGGGGACAGTTGGAGCCGGTTTTGGAAACGCTGAAATGGCTGAAGCAATTGGGGGTGTGGGTGGAGGTGACGACCCTGGTTCTGCCCGGAATCAACGATTCGGAAGCGGAACTGGGCCGCCTGGCCGAGTTCATCGCGGGGGAACTGGGGGTGGAAACGCCCTGGCATTTGAGTCGCTTCCATCCCGATTACCAACTAACTGAGTTGCCGCCCACGCCGCCGGAAACCCTGCGCCGCGCTCACACGATAGGATTAAAAGCGGGCCTGCGGTATGTGTACTTAGATGGCCTGCCGGGAAACCCAGCAGAGAGTACCCATTGCTCCCGCTGCGGCGAGCGGTTAATTCACCGGTTCGGCTACCAAGTGCTTGCTAACCGGCTGCGAGGGGGAACCTGCCCCGCCTGCGGGACACCGCTGGATGGGGTGGAGTTGGCAGGAGGAATTCCCGCGGCGAGGTCGAAAATACAGTAAGACAAGGGCCGAAGGCTTACAAGGACAATTCGGGATGAGCCAACGGAAATTGTACATAGAAACTTATGGCTGTCAGATGAATGTGGCCGATTCCCACTTGATTTGCGGCCATTTGGAGGGCCAGGGGTACGTGCGCACGGACACCCCGGAGGACGCGGACGTGATTTTGGTGAACACCTGTGCCGTGCGCGAACACGCGGAGCAACGGGTGTGGGGACGGCTGAGCGACCTGGCTCGATACAAGCAGCGCAATCCTGAGATTGTGTTGGGCGTTGTGGGCTGCATGGCGCAGCATTGGCGGGATAAGGTCTGGGAGCGGGCCCCCTATGTGGATTTGGTCGTGGGCCCCGACGCCTACCGGCGGCTGCCGGACCTGCTGCAGAGCGTGCATCACTCGCAACGGGCCCATGACGTACGCTTAGACCGAGGGGAAACCTATGCCGACCTCGCGCCGGCCTACGATGGGAAAGTGACCGCTTTCGTGAGCATTATGCGCGGCTGCGACCAGTTCTGCACTTTTTGCATCGTTCCCTACGTGCGGGGACGAGAGCGGAGCGTTCCGGCGGAGGCAGTCTTGGGGCGGGTGCGCGAGTTGGTGGCCCGGGGGGTGAAGGAGGTCACTTTCCTGGGTCAAACGGTGAATGCTTATCGCCATGGAGAGACGACCTTTGCTGACCTGCTGCGGCAGGCCAATGAAATAAGGGGTTTGGAGCGCATCCGTTTCACTTCCCCCCATCCGGTTTACCTGACGGAGGAAGTGATAGCCGCCATGGCCGAATGCGAAAAGGTCATGCCGGCCCTGCATCTGCCCTTACAATCGGCCTCGGATGCAGTGTTGAAGCGGATGAACCGCCAGTACACCCTGGCTGAGTACGACCGATTGGTACACCAGTTGCGGACGGCCATTCCTGATTTGGCCCTGACGACGGACATTTTGGTTGGCTTCCCTGGGGAAAGGGAGGAGGATTTTCAAGCCACTTACGCTTACCTGGAGAAGACGCGCTACGATGCGGCTTTTATGTTCAAATACTCCCCCCGCCCTGGTACTCGGGCTTACAAGTGGGGCGACCCCATTCCGGAGGAGGAGAAAATTCGGCGGCTGGAGGCCATCATTGAGTTGCAGGAGCGCGTTTCCGCTGAAATTAACGCGCAAGCGGTGGGCTCCACGGTGGAGGTTTTGGTGGAGGGACAGGCCAAGCGGGGACCCGGCTGGTACGGACGCTCGCCCCAGTTCAAAAACGTGGTTTTCACCGCCCAGCGGGCAGTGCGTCCGGGGGAGTTAGTGAGGGTGAAAATTGCGGACAGTACGGCTCACACCTTAAAGGGGGCGCTGGCCGGAGGTAAGGAACAGTGAAGTTTCCCTGGCTGGTGCAGGCGAACAGTTCGGGGTGGCCAGAGTTGCCGATTTGAGATTTCAAATCTGAGATTGCCAAACTGAGGGGAGGTGAGAAGGGTCGTGGGGCTGGTGGTGGGAGTTTCATTCCGCTACATTCAGGACGTTCAACATCTGAGAACCAACGATGCGGCCTTGGAGTACGGCAATGTAGTGGTGGCTCCGTCGCGGTTTGGCCTTTCGCTGGCGCGGGTAGTGGAGCCGCCGCGGGAGGTGGCTAAGGAGGAGGAACTGCCGGAACTTAGCGTCCTGCGGCGGGCGAGCGAGAGGGATTTCCAGCAAAACCTGGCCAATCGGGCCCGGGCCCTGTGGGCGGCGCAAGTCTGCGCAGGCAAAATTGCCAAGCATGGCTTGCCCATGAAGTTGGTGACCGTTTATTGCGCCCTGGACTGTCGCCATTATACTTTCTTCTTCACGGCTCCGCACCGGGTAGACTTTAGGGCCTTGGTGCGCGATTTGGCGGGATTTTTCCGCTGTCGCATTCGGCTGGAGCAGATTGGGGAACGAGACGAGGCGCGGGTTCTGGGCGGTCTGGGCAGATGCGGACGGGAACTGTGCTGCACCTCTTGGATGACCAAGTTCTATCCGGTCAGCATGAAACACGCCAAAGTACAAGGTTTGGCCCCCGTACCCTCCCACCTGGCCGGACCGTGTGGGAAACTGCGCTGCTGCCTGCTTTTTGAGTACACTCAGTATGTAGTGACTCTGGCCACCATGCCCGATTTGGGACAGCGGGTAGCCTGTGGGAGATGTGTTGGCTGCGTGGTGGAGCGCAATGTGCCCAAGGAGACCGTGGTGCTGGAGTTGGAAAATTCCCCGCGTCGTGTGGAAGTGCCCGCCCACCAATGTAAGCCGGTGGGGCGATGATTCCTCCAAGTCAGCCATCGAACATTCCTTTGTGATAGGCGTTCAGCAGTCGGCCCTTAGCCGTCAGCGGGCGGGTTGGGGCAAGGGCTGAACGCTGGGGAGGAAGTGAGGTGAGGGAAGGGTGATTCCAAACGAGGCAACCCTTCGAGTTGGATTGGATGTTGGGACCCGTTATCTAAAAGCCGTAGCCCTGCGCGACGGGAAAGTGTATAAGGCTCCACCTATGGCGGTAGAGGGCAATCCAGTAGGCTGTGCGCGGGAGGCGTTGACGGACTTGGTAGCCCGGCTGGGAGAGTCGCGGTTTCGGTTGGGGATTACGGGGGAGAACGGAAAAATGGTGGCCAGGGTGTTGGGGTTGGTCCATACCCCAGATTTTCTGGCCATTCAGCGGGCGGTGGAGGAACTGGAGCCTTCCGTGCGAACGGTCTTTTCGCTGGGCCACGAGAATCTGGGCTTCTATCGTTACCGGGAGAAGAGGGGGGGTAGAGGACTGTTTATTGAGGAGCAAGAACTTAACCCCCAATGCGCGGCCGGAACGGGTTCCTTTTGGCTTATGCAGCAGACCCGACTGGAACTGGGCGAAAGGGAGATGGAAGATTTGGCCTACCGAGAGGTCAGGCCCGTACCCATTGCCGGAAAGTGCTCCGTGTTCGCCCGCTCCGATATGACCCACTGGGCTCAGAAGGGAGCCACGCTGGGCCAGATAGTGGCTGGCCTGGCAGAGGCCATCGTGAAAAATTTCTACAACACCATGGTCAAGAAGAGCGAACTGCGTCCGGAGATTTTGCTTATTGGCGGTATGGCCCTCAATCGGGGCATTGTCAAGTACTTCCAGCAGCGCAATCCCGTGCGGGTGGCCCCAGCGGCCTTGCATTTCGACGCCCTGGGGGCGGCCTTGGCGCAGCCGGTATGGGTAGAATATGAGGAGGTCAAGCGCCAACTCCTGGCCCAGGCGCTGCCAGTCCAGGCGCAGCACCGGGAGTTTGTCATCGACACAGTGTTGCTGGAAGTGGTCCAGCAGCGCGGTCTTGCCGATACCACCGGGGCCGCGGATCGCCCATTGCCTACTGTTCGGGCCCCGCAACAGGTCCTTGAAGGTCTGGAGTTGATGGCCTCTGCCGTAGAGTTTGCCCATGGGTGGTAGTATAGCGCTGTTATCGTCTCAGGCTCAGTTCGGTCTCACTGAGTTATGGAGGCTACATTCTCACGGAGAGAGATCGTGCATAATTTGGCGTAGGGTGGGCACGTCGTTTGTGCCCACGCGGGGAGGCCGTCCGCGTGGGCAC
>DTZQ01000017.1 GCA_012961305.1 Armatimonadota bacterium
ATACCTGCAATATATCTAATACCTGAAGACCGCCTTTCATCCCCCCCTTAAAAGGGTGGGCTTTCCCGGCGGCTCTCGTAATTGTGGATGGTCTCCCGGTTGAGTGTTGCGGGAGAATATAACCTCAGGCCTGAATCGCACAGCCCCAGGGAACGCCGAAAGGATTTGGGCAATTGCTCAGCGGCGATTACCTTAGCAACACCGCAATTGTGCCCCCGGCCCCAATTCCCCCTCAGATTTCCTGCCAACGCTCCTTTAATTCCTTCCATAGGGCGCGTAAACGCAACCAGAATTTGTGGCCCTTGGCCTGCCGTTGCTGTTCCCAATCCAACCACCCACAGCGCAACAGACCCACTGCCGCCGCGAATTGGGGCCCGCGTACTTTCTCGTCCTGACCCAGAAGGCGCGTAGGCTCTCCCAAGCGAGCGTGTACCATAAGCACTTCCCGCGTCAGTTGGGTAAGGCCTGGCAGCAGTGAACCTCCGCCCGTGAGCACGATTCCGGCCCCTAAGCGACGGACAGGTCGAATCCGATTGAGTTCGGCGCCGGCTATTTCCAAAAGTTCCTCCATCCGGGGCTCAATGATGGAAGCCATAGTCCGCACACTTACTTCCCGTACCTCCCCCTCCACTCCTTTCACCGTTACTGTACGTTGAGGGTCGGCTAAGTCCAACCGGGCGCAGCCAGCATCCAATTTTACCTGCTCTGCCTCCGGATACGGGATTCCCAAGCCAAAGGCCAAGTCATAACTCACATGCCCTCCTCCCACTGGCACGGTGGCGGTGTGGGCCAGATGGCCGTTGAGGTACATAGCCAAGTCAGTAGTACCGGCCCCGATGTCCAAAACTGCTACTCCCAGGCGGCGCTCCTCGGAAGTGGTAACTGCTTCACTGGCAGCAACAGGCTGAACGATGAGACGGGCTACCTTTAGCCCCGCACTCTCCACGCATTTACGTACGTTCTCCAAAAAGGTACGAGTGCCCGTTACCACGTGCATTTCCACTTCCAATTTCTGTCCCGATAGTCCCAGGGGAGAAGTAATGCCATTCTGCCCATCAATGATGAAATCCCGCGGGGCTTTCAAAACCACCTCCCGCTCCGCCCCCAGAACCCCTTTTAACGCCGCCTCCTTGGCCCGCTCCATGTCCATACGAGTAATTTCAAAGTGGGGCCGGGTGATGTTGACGCTGCCCCGACGGTTGAAAGAGGTCAAATGTTCGCCGGTGATGCCCACGTAAGCCTCAACAATCTCCACCCCAGCCATGCGCTGGGCTTTCTCCGTAGCGACCCGAATTGCCTCTACGGTTCCCTCCAAGTCGATGACAACCCCGCGGCGCAAACCAGGCGAAGCGGCTATGCCTACTCCCCGAATGTGCACGAGGTCGTTGGGAGTAATTTCGCCGACCACCGTACAGACTTTAGTAGTGCCAATATCCAGACCGACGAGCGTGGATTCCTCTCGGTTCACGGGTCTTCACCACTGCTTTTTATATGATGAGGCCGCCTTTAACGGCGGTTAAGTTCCCTACTCCTCGTCCCCCTCGGGCTTAACCAATATTCTCCTCCGCCGCGCCAACCAGAGATGATGCATGGCCTCCACCTGGTTGAAAATGCGCAGTACCAGAGCCACCGCCGCCGCCACCAGTAGGTTGAGACCCAGCAAATCACCCAAGTAAGCCAGAAGCACCGCCAGGGAGCAGGTGATTAAGAAACCGCTCAGGAAAAGATGGTGGTCGAAACGGCTTTCTAACCAGGCCCGCCCCCCACCGGCCAAGGTGTCCAAGCCGGCCAGCAGGGCCAAAGCCACATAGGGTGCCGTAGCCGTGGTCAGGGCGAACTGGGAACCCATAACCAGAGCAAACCCCACCCCGGCTCCTATGGCTGCTAATCCCATTACTACTATACCACTAAAATTTGAGGAGGAACCCAATAGGTTCTCCGGACGGTTAGAAGAAACCGATGGCTGTATGCTCCCCATGCTGCACCTCCCAATTATCCGTTGCCCGATTGTTCTCCCCGCTCTCCGGGTTTCGGCAGTAAATACTCGACAAGGTTAAATTCGCCGCTTAGACCTACCCAAGAGGAAATCTTGGGCTACGGTTGCCAAGTGGGTGGGAAACCGACGGAACCAACTTCCG
>DTZQ01000018.1 GCA_012961305.1 Armatimonadota bacterium
CAACTGTTGGGCTGCGGTGGTGGCGGCTTCCGTGATGAGGCGCAGGGTACGTTGGACCTCTTCTTCCTCCACGTGGCGCAGCAGCAATTGGGCCCGCCCGGAGACGGTGGCCAGGACGTTGCTCAACTCGTGGGCGAGTCCCCCGGCCAACTGGCCCAGGAGACGCAGTTTTTCCGAACGAGCAAACCGCTGAGCCAAATCGTGTAGCGGCGTCACGTCAATCAGGGCTTCTATTACCCCCACCGATTCCCCCAGGGCATCCCGCACCGGGGCGAAAGAGAGGTTATAGACCCGTTCACTTTCCGGGTGGTGGACGCTGTGGCGCACAATCGTCTGGCCGGTCATCAGCGCCTCCGTCAACCCACACCAGGGACAGGGTGTTTCGCGGCCGAAGTAGACGGCGTAGCACAGTTGGCCTTCCAGGTCTGAACCATTGGTCAGGCTGCGCTGGTACTGGTTGGCCTCCTGCACGCGGTAATCGGCGCCGATGAGGCTGAGACCCACCCCGGCTGCCTCGAAAACGGCCTGGAACTTGCTGCGCTCCTCGACAATCTCCCGCTCCAGGCGGCTCTGTTCGGTCAAATCCCGGGCCGTGCCCTCCGTGCCCAGGAAAGTACCCTCCTCATCGTACCGACCCCGGGCCGTAATTTCGAACTCGTGGGGTTCTCCCTTTCGGTCCCGCAGGGTAATTTTCACCCGTCGGCTGGCCCTTCCTCCCTGTCGCCGTTCGCCGAAGAACCGGCCCATCAGGACGAACTCCGTCTCGTCCATCAGCACAGAGAAATGCTGGCCCACCAGTTCCTCTGGAGTGTAACCTAACAACTCCGTCACTCCCTCGCTGAGAGCGGTGAAGTGACCCTCGGCGTCGAGGGTGTAGGAGAAAAGGGCTTGGGGGCCTATGGGCTCACGGGCAATGCCGTCAGTTCCCAGGAACCGCCCTTCGTCGTCGTAGACGCCCGTGGCACTGACCTCGAACTCCCGCAAATTCCCGGCCCGGTCCCGCAGGCGTACGCGGAGCCGTTTGGTGGCCCGCTCCCCGGTGCGCCGTTCGCTCAGCATCCGACCGAACCGCTCTGCCTCCTCCGGGTCCATTAGTTTGGAGTAGTGCTGCCCCAGGAGTTCCTCCTGGGAGTAGCCCAGCAGTCGGATGGCGGTGTGGCTGATGGAGGTGAAGCGGCCCTGTTCGTCCATAGAATAGACGATGGCCGGTACGTTCTCCGTGAGGTGGACGTAGGTTTCCAGGGCGTTCATAAGCCGCTGGCTTTCCTGCTCCATGACCTCCAGATAGGTCCTCACCAGGGCCGTTTTGCCCCCGTCCAAGTAACTTTTCACCCGCTCCCAGCGCATCATGCCGGCCAGGGCCGTATCATCGTCCAGGGACAAAGCCCACAGCCAATCCTCCAGGGCCTCCAGCGCGTACCACACCACCAAGAGCCTCCGCCCCCGCCCCAGGCGGGCCTCCCGCCGGGCACAGTTGCGCACGAAGGTGACGAAGTGCCCCGGTTTGCCCTGGACCAAAGCCACAATAAGGGCATTAACCAGACTGCGCACCAAATACTCCGGGTTCTCCCCCGGAGCGCGTTCCCCCCTTTCCTCTATGTGGGACAAGATTTCGGTGATAAGCCGTTCGCGTTCGGTGCGTAGGGAATGAACGAGATTAAACATGGTTGGTTCCTCCTACGTAACCATTCACCTACTTCTCACCACAGAGACCTACCCACGATTGAAACCTTGGGCTACGGTTACCCAGTCGGTTTAAACCGACCGAACCAACTTCCGTTGGTTTGGTAAAG
>DTZQ01000019.1 GCA_012961305.1 Armatimonadota bacterium
ACGCCGTGCGGGGTCAATCCAGTAGCCGGCCTGGCAATGGCCTCCCACGATGTACGGTTCCGTGCCCGCGATTTCCACCGGCTCTTGACCGGGGTCGAATCGGTTGGCGGCCCAGTACAACACAATGCCGGGGTACATGTCCAGAAAGGCGGCCTGCAACTCCCGCACCCGCTCAGGCGAGAGGCCGCGCGTGTCCAAATAGCAGGGTCCGTGCCCTTCTTTCTGTTCCAGGAGGGGAGCGTAAACGCGGTAACAGGTCGGACTCCCTTCCCCGCCCACATGGGCCCAGCGGCGGCTCATGAACTCCTCGCCCTGGGCATTGACCAGCCGGGCGCCAAAACCCAGGGCCAAAGTGCCGGTGGGGCTGAGGATGTCTTTAGTGCGCAGGGCGACGAAGCGCATTTCCAGGCTCGTCATCTCCGCCCCCGCTCTAATCCCCATGGCGTACCCCGCGCCGGTGTTGAAGGGACAGTACCATATCTTGTGGTGGGCCGGGCCATCATTGTTGGGCCGGTACACTCCAGCCGCGCCGCCAGTGGCCATCAGGGTGGTTTTGGCCCGGACCACATAAAACCGTCCGTCCCGCACTCCAAATCCCACCGCTCCGATGACCCGTCCCTCCCGCAGCAGCAAATTGGTCACCACCACTCGGTTGCGGACCTCGGCGCCGGACTCCCTGACTGCCCGGGCGAGAATGGGCTTCAGGGATTCTCCGTTAACCTTGAGGTTCCACCGTCCCCGGGCGGCGTAGCGTCCCTGGGCGTCCTTTTGAATGGGCAGGCCCCAACTTTCGACCCGCCGCACTACGGCATTAACCTCCTGGGCGGCGGAGAGCACCAAATCTTCCCGCAGCAGCCCACAGGCGTCGTAGCGCACGTACTTGACCAGGCTTTCCGGGGTCTCTCCCGGATGCAAGTAGAGGTTAATGGCGTTCATGCCCGCGGCCAAACAGCCGCTGCGGTCCAGGTGGGCTTTCTCCAAAACGGTCACCCGCAGCCGGGGATTCTGCGCCCGGGCCTCCACCGCGGCCAAACAGCCGGCTGTTCCCCCGCCGATAATCAGTACATCAGTGGTAATGGTCTCTCGCGTTACCTCGTGCATTTTACTCGTCTACTATTCACCAGGTCGAGGGCGCGGAGGAAATTGTTACGCGGGAGTCGCCGCTTTAGCGGCGGTGGGTAACCCACCAGGTAGGATGAGATTCCCTTGTCGCCCGTCCCTGGTGCTCGGTCCGGGGTAGCGGCTAAGGGGAGTTGTCCTTCCAGTGTTAGCATCGCCGATTTTGACCCTCAAATTTCATTAGCGCAGGGGAGACATTTCCCGCAGGCGGGTCACAATGGGTGGCAGTACCTCTAACACTCGCTCCACATCTTCCTCTGAGTTCTCCCGTCCGAAGGTGAACCGCAGCGAGCCCTGGGCGATAGCGGGAGGGACGCCGATGGCCTCCAGCACATGCGAGGGTTCCAGCGAACCCGAGGAACAGGCGGAACCGGTGGAAACAGCGATGCCCTCCCAATCCAACATCAGCAGCATGGACTCCCCTTCCACTCCCTCCACGCAGATGTTCACGTTGTTGGGCAGTCGGCGGGTTCGGTGTCCGTTCAGGCGAATGTCCTCTATCCGGGCAAATAATCCCTCTATCAACTGTTCCCGCAGTTGTTTCAGGCGTTCCGCCCGCTCCTCTAAATCCACCGCGGCCAATTCGCAGGCTTTGCCTAAGCCCACTATTCCGGCTACATTTTCCGTTCCGGCTCGTCGGTTGCGCTCCTGCCCTCCCCCATGGATGAAAGGCCAAATCCGGGTTCCCCGGCGGATGTACAGGGCTCCTACCCCTTTGGGCCCGTAGAGTTTGTGCCCGGAGAGGGAAAGGAGGTTCACCTGGAGGGCCTTCACATCCACCGGAATGCTGCCCACGGTCTGCACGGCATCGGTGTGGAACAGAACCTCCCGCTGCTGCAGCATCTCTCCAATCTCCTCAAGGGGCTCGATGGTGCCAATTTCGTTGTTGGCGTGCATGATAGAGACTAAAACCGTATCGGGGCGCAGGGCCTTTTTGACTTCCTCTGGGTCTACCAACCCATCGGCGTCCACGGGCAGATAGGTCACCTCAAAACCTCGCCGTTCCAGAAAACGGCAGGTTTCCAGCACTGCATGGTGCTCAATGGCGCTGGTGATGAGATGCCGCCCCTTTCGCTCGCGGGCAAACATTACTCCGATGAGAGCCCAGTTGTCTGATTCCGTTCCCCCGCTGGTGAAGAAGACCTCCTGCGGGTTGGCTCCGATGAGGGAGGCTACCTTCTCCCGGGCTTCCTCCAAGGCCTCTTTGGCTTCCCGCCCAAAGGAGTAAAGGGTGGAAGCGTTGCCAAAACGCTCAGTCAGGTAGGGCAACATCGCTTCCCCTACCTCCGGATGCACGGGCGTAGTCGCCGCATGGTCAAGGTATATGCGCTTCATTTTGTTTACCTCCTTGGGGAGGGAGGAAACGGGCCAATTGTTTCTTCAAAACCCGTTTTAGGAGTTGGGAATGTTCCCTCAATTCCTGCTGGCGTTCCGGGGGCCGCGTCACGGGCTCCAGCAGCAGGCGGCGGGCCACAATGGCCTCCAGCAGCAACTCGTGAAACGGTTCCCAAGCCGGAGGAACTGGCCGGGTTTCCCCTTCGTAAAACAGTACTTCCAAATGAGCCCCATCGGTCTCCGGGGCATAGATTTCGGCCACTAAGCCCTCTGCCCAGCGCAGATATTCTATTTCTTCCCAACCCCCCTCCATAACCAAAGCCTCCCCTTCCCTGCAAAGTGCGGAGGAGCAAGTAACCCCCCTAAATATAGCCTACCCTCCGGCAATAGCGGGCACGATGGCCACTTCATCTCCGTCCGCCACTGGGGTATCGAGGCCCTGCTCGAAGCGAACGTCCGTGTCGTTAATGAACACATTGACGTAGCGCCGCAGTTCCCCTTCCTCATCTAACAGCCGTTCCTTCAGGCCAGGGTACTGGGCTTCCAGATGGTCCAGCACCCCCCGCAGGGTTTCGCCCTCGGCTTGAACGGTCATCTGATTGTTGGTCAATTTGCGCAAGGGAGTGGGAATGCGTACCGTTACACTCATTTTACTTCCCTCCTTTCAATCCTCTACATATTTAGGCTCTTCTCCTTCCGTAAACAACGGCGTGGACAGGTATCTTTCCCCGGTATCCGGGAGGATGACCACGATGAGTTGGCCTTCGTTCTCTGGGCGGTGAGCAACCTGCACCGCGGCATGAGCGGCGGCGCCGGAGGAGACGCCAGCGAAAATCCCTTCTTCTCGTGCCAGCCGCCGGGTCATGGTGAAGGCATCCTTCGAGCGCACCTGGATAATTTCATCCATCAACTCCACCCGCATAACTTTAGGGATGAACCCGGCGCCGATTCCCTGAATGGGATGGGACGCCGGTCGGCCTCCCGACAGCACCGGTGAAGCGGCCGGTTCCACGGCAATCACCTCTAGGCCGGGCTTCTTCGGTTTGAGCACTTCGGCACAGGCAGTTACCGTGCCCCCGGTCCCCACCCCTCCCACTACGATGTCCACTTGCCCATCGGTGTCCCGCCAAATTTCCAAGGCCGTCGTCTCCCGATGGATGGCTGGATTGGCCGGATTTTCAAACTGCTGGGGAATGAAGGAATTGGGTATCTGCCGCGCCAATTCCTCGGCCTTCCACACCGCCTCGGCCATTCCTCCCGCCGCGGAAGTGAGCACTACTTGGGCTCCTAAGGCCTTCAACAGGTTGCGTCGCTCGACGCTCATGGTCTCCGGCATGGTCAGCACCAATTTGTAGCCCCGCGCGGCGCAGACAAAGGCCAGGGCAATGCCGGTATTCCCGCTGGTCGGCTCGATGATAACCGTGTCTGGATTTATTCTCCCCTCCCGCTCGGCGGCCTCAATCATGCTCACCCCAATGCGGTCCTTAACGCTACCTAAGGGGTTGAAGAACTCCAATTTAGCCGCCACGTTGGCCTTAGCCTCGCCGGCAACTCGATTAAGCCAAACTAAGGGGGTATTGCCGATGAGTTTGGTAATGTCGCAGGCTATCTTCATCGGGTCTTTTCCCTACACTTGTTTTCTGACTTTAACCCGGTAATATCCATTCTCCTTGCTGATTTCGAGAACGTCCTGTCCATCGTCCTCCAAACTGGGAGGCACGTTCATGATGGGCTCGCCATCGTCCAGGAGCAGTTCCAGCAGGTCGCCCCCTTCCATTTCTTCCAGGGCCATCTTCGCCCGCACGTAGTTCAAGGGACATTGCACTCCCCGCAGGTCCAGCAACAGGGCGATAGGTGTGGGTTCGGGTTCAGCGAGTGCCGGTTTTTCCTCCGGTTCAATCTGGAACTGGAGGTTGGCATCCATGGATTCGTAGAGGGCTTTGATGCGCTCAGCCAGGGCCGGAACCAGGGTTGCCTGCTCCCAAAGGGCACGTTCCGCGCCCGATTCCCGATACTCCCGTGCGGCCTGCAGCAGCATCCGATAGCGGCTGGCGACCCAGCCGGGGGCTACGAATTGCTGTTCGAAGTGGGCCAGAACCTCTTCCTCGCTCTGGGGGTCGAGGCCCCGCAGGACCAGGAGGCTGCGGGCCAGGGCAACTACGGCTTGATAGAGGAGTTCCGTCTCGCGGGTCTGCTGACAAAGGGCGTGGGCACTTTTCG
>DTZQ01000020.1 GCA_012961305.1 Armatimonadota bacterium
CAATCCTTTTAATGCCGCTCTGTCATGGCGGCGAAGATGAAGTAAAAAAAGAGGGTATAGTTGTAGAGGGTGACAAAATCGTCATAAAAAATGGCGACAGGCTTGTACTGCTTCCTCGTACCGTCCGGTGCGAAAACAGGCCTCCACCCAATAGCGGCAACCACTGAGGGCTGTCCAATCCTCCGGTGAAGACTGTTCCACCAAGGAGCGCAACAAACGGTAACTTTCCTCTAACCGCCCCCAATGCAGGGCATATACCCCCTGCCGCAAAAGGTTCCAGCGCCGCCAACCACTCTTCCCCCGCGGCGGAAAAGGTTCCCCCTGGGACGCCGCTGAGGCCGAGGATTGATTGATTAGGGCTGTTCGGGCCATGACGCTCTTATATCCAGTCTAACTGCTTTTATTATACCCAACTCTCTTAAATTGTCAACTGACCCTTGACATTCCCGGCTAAATCCACTATATTGAAAAGTAACTGCTTACCTCCGGTCACATTCACCGCTGAGGTGCAACCCTGTGCAAGATGCAGGATATGGGTGACTGGGTGCTAAGGACTGAGTGCTGAGGGACTCAGTCCTCACGACTATTGGGGTGGCGGCGCGGTGGCCGTTCACGCCTCGGAAGGGAAGCGGGGCAGTTGTTCATAACATCGTGTATCATGCATCCAGTATCGGGGAGCGTAAAACGCAATGGAAACCTCCCGTCCCGAAGTGGAAACCAAGGCTCCCATTCCCCCGGCGATTTCGGCCGGGCGCAAGGGGAAGTGGGTGCGGTGGGCAGTAATGGTGCTGGGCTTGGTGAGTTTCCTCCTCACTTTGTGGCTGTCTCTGCGGCTGGCCCAGCAGGGCGTGCCGGGAGTCCGCCGGGAAGGTCTGGACCATTGGTGCCGGGCAAAATGGGCAGGAAGAGACAACCAGACCTATGAATTACCACTGCTACTATCACTACACCTGTCCCCGCTGCGGCGAGGCATTTGTGCCTTACGCGGAAGGGGTGGTCTGTCCCCAGTGCGGAGAACCAACAGCAGAAGTTTACGACATTGTGGGAGAAATTATTTGGGCAGTTAAATACCATCTCGGCCTGTATGGGGAACTGAAATTACGCTACTTTCAGGTGACAGGCATCGGTGACCAGTACCTTTTCCTGGGGTTCACCGAACTGGATTCCTTCCGCCGCAATGTGGACGTAGACATCCCCACCCGCGTCCAAAAAGCCCTCGCCCGCTTGAAGTTCGTGCGTACCGAAGCCTGGCGAAAGCATTATGAGGGGTTCTTCACCCTGCTTTTCCAACGCTGGCGCGAAGAACGATATTTACCCTAATTCCCCCGTTCACAACTTCTTCCTGCGTTTGGCTTCCTCTTCGGCAATAGCCTGCTCCGCCAATTGAAACTCCTCCCGATTGAGTCGGGCAAGGGTCGCTTGGGCTTTCTCCCCTGGCAGTCGGGAAAGGCCATGGATAGCGTATTGTCGCACGGCCAAGTTCTCATCCTCCAAGGCCGCCAACAGCGCCTCCTCGGCCTTAGGGTCTGCCAGAATGGCCAACGAGCGCGCCGCTCGCCAGCGAACACCAGCATCCTCATCTCTCAGGGCCTGGATAAGGGCCTCCACTGCCTCCCGAACCTGCAATTCTCCCAAGCCAAAGGCCGCCTGCTGTCGCACTTGGGGCTCGGGGTCCTTCAGAGCGGCAATGAGGTCTGGCCCAGCCGCAGCGATTCGTAAGGCGACCAGGGTGTCGGCCACAATAGTGCCCACGTCCCGGTTTTCGTCCCTCAGCCGCGCGCACAGGGGTTCCGTTGCCCGCCGGCGCACCCGCTCTCGCTGTTCCTCGTCTCCCGGCGGCAGGCCCATATGCTGGAGCGTGGTTACAGCCCAGTAGCGCACATCCGGGCTGGGATGGGTCAGGGCCCTGAGCACGGAGTCTAACGCCACCTCCGTCGTCTTGCGCTTCAGTTCCAAAGCCTCCTGATAGGCCTCCGGGTCAATCTCTCGCTCCTCAGGCTCTTTTTCCGGCACGTAAGCAAAAGCGCACAAGGTACGAATGGCTGCAATCACCACATCTTCATCCTCATCCTCCATATGGCGAGTGATAGCCGGCAAGGATTCCAGTTTCTTCATCTCCCGCAGGGCATTAAGGGCAGCCTGCCGGGCGGTGGGGTCCTCCTTCCGCAGTTCCTCCAACTGCTTGGCCAAGTCTTCGGCTTCTTTCTGGGCCTCCTCTTCCTCCTCCGTGGTCGCACCCTCCAGCAAGGCCGCGATTTTAGCACAGGAAGTAACTCCTATACCCCACACGGCCAGCGCTAAAAACCAACTGACCAAAGTAACCAACCAACGCACTTTCATGTTCACTTCTCCTTTTCCCTCTCCTTGGCCGCCAGAGTAGCCAGTTCGGCCGCGGCCTTGGTTTTCAAAGCAGCCGGCGCCTGAGGCGAAGTCAAAACCCGCCGGAGATGGGCTTCGGCCCGGCGGCGTTCCCCCTGCTTGGCATAGAAAGCACCCAAGTAGTATCTAACCCAATCGGCCTGCTCACCCCGAAGCCGCTGGAGCAACCGAGCCAGGTGGCCCGTGGCCTTCCGATACTCTCCCCGCCGGGCGTAGGCCCGGGCCACTTCCAAGCGCAGGGGAAGGAACAAACCTCGCTTGTTCTGGGGGTCTAAGCGTTCTATCTGTCGCAGGAGCCGCAGGGCCTCGGGAATGCGCTGGAGGCGCAAGTATATCCGCGCCAGTCGGGCCAAGGCCGATAGGTCCGTGGGCCGCTTGGCTACGGCCAGTTCCACCGCCGCAATTTCCTCAGCGGTCAGGGTTTCTCCCGCGGATGGGGTCAGCAGCCCCTCGGGATTGAACTTGAGCGCCTCCTCCGGTGGGACTTCCGCGGAGGACGGTTTCTCCTTTGCGCTCCCCGGTCCCTCCCCCTGGTTGCCCTGCCGGGCTCGCTGCCGTTGCACGTGGTTGAGTATCCACAGAAATCCCGCCACGTCGTAACCGCCTTCGGTACGGTAAAGTTCCTTTCCCTCCGGGTCCAGGAAAAGCAACGTCGGATACTTTTGAACTCGATGGCGTTTGACCTCTAAGGGCTGCAGAGTAGCGTTGACCTTGACCGCTACAAAGTTTTGCAAGGCCTGCAGGACTTGCAAGTCCGTTAGGGTGTGTTCCTCGAACCACCGACACGCCCGACTCCAATCAGCCCGGAAGTAAAGGAAAAAGGGCTGACCTTTCTGCTGTTTTTGGGCCTCGGCCAGGGAAGGATACCAGCGCACCTGGGGAGCGGCTGCAGCCAACAACCCTCCCCATAAAATCCCTAACAGCGCCAGACCAACTCGCTGACGTCGGTGCATTTGCGCCTCGCTCCTTCCCGACTCCCCAAGGCGACTCGCGAACTCTCAGTTGATTGTCCTTATTTTAGCATATTTTTCCCATCTCGTCAACTGCTTGACACCGCCGTTCCCGTTATGGTATAAGAAACTCCAGGAGGTTGAAACCATGAGGACATCTCGTCCGGCCAGCATTTTGTTAATCTGTGCTTATCAGGCCTTTCTGGTCTGGGTGTACACCTTCTTCGGCTACGCCAGCCGCCTGTTCCTGGCTTACCTGCTGGCCCTAACCCACTTAGTTTGTCTCTTCGGCCTGTATTACTATCGTGAATGGGCTCGGCGGACGACGATTCGCCTGTTTCTGTTTGACGTGATAGCCGTCCTGCTGGCCTACGCCGAGGGGCTGCTTCCTGCCAGTGCAGTGCTGGTATTGCTGGGGATGCCTGCTTATGCCCTGACCGTGCTCACCGACCCCCGAATCAAAGGCCGATTCTCCTGAGGTTACGCAGTTAGGCCCATTGCCAGGGGCAACCGTGCCTGGGCGCAAGTCCACCCGCGGGGCAGGATTTCCCCCTCCCTGCCGGTGCCTGGTGCGAAGGAAAGAAATATCAGGCAACTAACCGTCCACACAGGGACACTTTCAGGTGATAGCCTCATTGCAAACTACGCGGGGCAACTTCCCCCCTCAAATGCTGCGAAATCTCGGCCTGCAACCAGGAGGGCCGGAGCCGCCGCAGGCCCCGCCGGGCCGAAACGAGGGTCGGGTCCAAAGCCAGGGCACGCTGATAGTGCTCCCAGGCCGCCATCACCTCCCCGCGTTGTTCGTAAAGCCATCCCAAAGCCGCCCAGAGGGCCGGTACATTGGGCCACTCCCGCCGCAGTTCCTTTAACCGGGCCAGGCCTTGTTTCTCCCTTCCCCGCTGCCGGTACAGACGGGCCAGTTCCCCGTAGGCGGGCGCGTAATCTGGATGTTGCACCACTACCGTCCAGACCTCCCGTACCGCATCGGACCAGCGGCCCAACGCTGCGAACAGCCGGGCCCGGGCTAACCGCACGGTGCGGTCGTTAGGGGCCAAGCGCAGAGCCTCCCGGCAGACCTCCCAAGCCTCCTTCAATTCCCCCGCCTGGTGCAGGGCCCGGGCCAACTGCACCCGCCATCTGACCTGTCGGGGTTCCGCTGTCACTAACTTGCGGTAAAGGGCCACGGCTTGCTCGCTCTTCCCCTGGGCCAGGTAAGTTCGGGCCAGGGCTTCCCTTACGTCGGTGCGCGTTGGCCGGCGCTGGAGGAGTTCCTGTAAACCGGCCTGCAGTTGGGGCAGCAGTCCCTCCCCCCGCGCGTAGTCCAGCAGGGCTTCTACAAGGGCCAGCCGCTGCGGATGCTCGTGTAACAGGACTATTCCGGCGTTGAGGGCTTCCGTTGCCTCCCCGGTGGCCGCAAAAAGGTCCAGCCATCGGCGGTAGGGAAAGGGACTCTTCGGGGTCAGGTCTATCAACTGCCGATACTCAGCCCGCGCGGCCCGATAGTTTCCCCGCCGCTCGAGAATTTGGGCTAATAGCAGTCGCGCCAACACCGAGGTTGGCTGCGCGGACACCGCCTCTCGGTAGGCCTGCTCTGCCTCCGGCAGAAAGCCCTGCCGTTCCCTCAGCAAACCCAGGCCGCACCACAGCCCGGCTTCCTTCGGCTGGCCTTCCAGGGCCCGACGGTAAGCCGCCTCCGCGGCCCCCAAATCCCCCCGTGCGACCCAGGTTTCAGCCTCCATCCCCAGGGCGTACACGTTGTCCGGGTCTAAGGCCTGTAGTTTGGCATAGTATTCCCCAGCCAAAGGCCAGCGCTTTTGTAGGTAATAGGTCACGGCCAGGCCCCGCGTGGCCGACAAATCGTTCGCTTGGAGTTCCAAGGCCCGGCGGAAGGCCCGCTCCGCTTCCCCCAGTTGCCCTGCCTTTCCGTAGGCCGTGCCCAACGATACCCAGGTGGGTACGTGTCGAGGAAAAACTTGCAGAATGCGCTGGTAGGCTTCGATGGCTACCTCATAGCGCTCTAATTTCTCCGCCGACCGGGCTACGTGGCGTAGCAACAGTGGATTGCCCGCTTCCTGGGCTACCTGCTCGAAGACTTGGGCGGCCTCGGCATATTTCTTCTGCCACTCCAACACCCAGCCCAGTTCGTAGCGGAAAAGCGAAGCCCCCGGCTGGAAAGACAGCGCCCGCCGGTAGAGTTCCTCGGCTTGGGCCAAGCGTCCTTCACGGGCACATAGGGCCGCCATCTTGCCCAGGGCTAAGACGTTCTGGGGGTCTCGCGCCAGGATTTTCTCATACTGTCCCCGCGCAAAGGCCCTCTTCCCCTTGGCCTCGAACACCGCGGCCAGCAGGAAGTAGGCCTCCAGGTTAGCGGGGTCCAGCGACAGAACCCGCTGCACCTGCTCCGCGGCCCGGTCCCATTCCCGGCGCCGGAGGTAAAGGTCGGCCAGTTGCAGCCGCAGGGAAACATCTCCCGGTGCCAGGGCCACCGCCGAGCGCAGGGTGCGCACCGCCTCCGGCCAGCGGCCCAATTCCTGGTAACATTTGGCCAGGGCCAGCCGGGGTTGAAGGGCCTTGGGTTCCTGCGCCAGGACCCGGCGAAAATAACGGGCCGCGAGGGTGTAACGGTGGGCGCGGAGGTGGTATTCCCCCAGCCATTGGGCCGCTTCCACCAACTTCGGCTCCGCCCGCAGAGCCCGTTCGTAGTACCCTGCCGCCTCCTTTTCCCGCTGGTGTGCCGCCAAGAGGGCTCCCGCCTGTAGCAGGGCCTCCACGTGCTGGGGCTCCTGCTGCAAAACCGCTTGCACCTGTTCCCAGGCCCCGCGCCAGTTACCCTGCTTCTGCAGCACCTGCGCCAGCAGCAGGCGGGCCAGCCAATGCTGGGGAACCAACTGCACCACTCGCGCCAGGTGGTGCCGAGCCTGGGCCCACCGTTGAGTCCGCAGGTACACCTGAGCCAACTGGAAATGGACCTGGGGAGCGTGGGGTTCTCGATGGGCGACGGCGCGCAGTTCTGCCAGGGCATACTCGTATTTCCCCAGGAGCAAGTAAGCCACGCCCAATTGGAACCGCCACTCGAGGTGGTCGGGGTTCCGCCCCAAGAGGGCGGTGAACACCTCCCGAGCCCTTTCCGGCTGGTTGGTGTCCAGATAGAGGCTGCCCAGGAAGGAGAGGGCAGTCACCTCTCCCGGCCGCTGGTGAAGGACCTCTTGCACCTGGGCCAGAGCCTTGTCCAACTGCCGCAGTTCGACGTACAGGCCGGCCAAACGCAAGCGTACGGACACTTCCCCGGGCACCAATTGGAGGTATTTCTCGTACTCTTCGGCGGCCTCGGCATACAGTCCCCACTGCACGCAGGCCGCGGCCAAACGGCGGTGGTATTCCGCCTGTGCCTGGGGAGAGGAAGGCATCAGGGAAAAAGGTTGCGCCCAACCCAACCCGCTCAACAGCCAGCCGCTGACCAGGAGACCGCTCACTATCAGCCTCCATCCCCGCATGCCGAGCCGTACACCTGTCCGGGGTCGAACAGCGGCTCCTCGGTCACCTCCAGGGATTGGTTGTCCGTCAGGTGATAGAAGAAACAACTTCGGTGTCCCGTGTGGCAGGCGGCCCCTCCCACCTGCTCAATTTTGATGAGTACCGCATCCTTATCGCAGTCCACGTAGAGGTCCCGCACCAACTGCACCCGGCCCGACTGTTCCCCTTTCATCATTAGCCGCTGTTTAGACCGCCGCCAGAACCAAGTCTTGCCCGTGGCCAACGTGCGCTCCAGGGCCTCCCGGTTCATGTAGGCCAAGGTCAACACCTCATTGGTCGTGGCATCCTGCAGGATTACGGCAATCAGCCCATTTTCGTCGTACTTCAATTCGTCCAGAAAGTTTTTGGCTGCCATGGCACTCCCTCCCGGATTAGTCCTTTAACCCGGCGGGGGCGAGTTTGAGGAACGGCAACAGGCACTCAGGCGGGACTTGATTTTTTCCCGGTCGGCTGGATGAGGAGGAATTTGGGGGCGAGGACGGGGGGAAGGGATGGAAGTTGTCCGGGAGGAGGAGAAACCTGCAAACGACAAGCGAAGGCTGAGGGCCAGACCCACTATCCAGCCGGCCAGGGTGGCCGTTTCCGACCACTGGCCCCAGAGGGCCAACAGGGCCACTACTGCTGTACAGAGCAAGCCCCACAGGGCAAACTGGCTTAAGTGTTCCTCTGGCGAACGGCGACCGGGCCGGGGAGGAGAAGTTCCCCCCGTCCGACGAGGCGCACCTAAGGCATAGCGGTCCACTCGTCGTGCTTCCTGCCAGCGTCGTTGAGCAGCCATTAAACGCTGCTGAGCCGCCTGCCAGAACTGCAAACGAGCAAAACAGGTGGGACAGTAGAGGAGCCGCTCGAATACCTCGGTGCACTCCACGCAAATAGGCCGTCGGCAGGCAGCACAGGTAGCAGTAGCCTCCCGTCCCGCATGGAAAGCACAGCCCCCGATGCCCCGCTGCCGGTTGTAGAGACGACGCCGCTCCGGGTCGCGCAGCACGGAATACGCCTCGTTGAGGCGTTTCATGGCCACCTCGGCCTCTTGTCGAGCCTCTTCCGTCGGCTGTAGGTCGGGATGATACTGCCGGGCCAGGCGACGGTATTGCCGCTTGATTTCCTCCTCGCTGGCCCGCGGCGAAACCTGCAAAATGGCGTAATAGTTAGGTTCCGACATGATGCACCACTTAGGGTTGGCTAATTGGTTAGCATTGTACACTTTTCCGGGCAAAAAGTCAAGGGCCACCGCCCCTCCACCGCGATACAGCCAC
>DTZQ01000021.1 GCA_012961305.1 Armatimonadota bacterium
GGCACGAGGAAGGACACCTCGCCCAGCCGCAGGCCCAAGCGCGCCTCCGGGTCCGTTTGCAGAAACTCTATCAACAGTTCCCCCAGAGGTTGGGCCAGAGCGCGCCGGCCTCCGTATTTGAGCCGGTGAATGGCCTCGCGCAGGCAACCCTCAAAAGGGCCCAGGGCCCGGGCAGCGGTGAACCCTAAGCGGCGGTGACGGCGGCATTCTGCGCAGAAACTACCTCCGTGAGCCAGGGGGTCAAAGGGCCGCCCACAGCGAAGGCAACGGGGGAGGGAAAACCACACTATCCGAGCCCGGCAGTCTTCACACAAGGGTGGCTCTTTTAAGGTTCCGCAAACCTGGCAGCGAGGCGGAAAAAGCAGGTCCAAGACCCCCGCCCACAAACCCATCCACCCCTGGGCTTTCCCGGCTCGATGCTGTACTTCCATTCTCTCCGCCCCCTCAAATGTGTTAGCGACCCTTGGGAAACTGGGCGACTGGGAAAAAGGACTGAGGACTGGGTCGTGAGTACTGAGTCCCTCAGCACTCAGTCCTGGTGAAGATTGCCCCATTGCCCCCGAGCATCTTTCCCGCCCCCGTCTCTCACCTGGGCCGCTACGGCCCTATGCCCAGCAGGCGGGAAACAATGGGGCCCCAGGCTACGGTTACCCCGGCGACCACTACCGAGACCATGGACATCAACTTGATGAGGATGTTCAGGGAAGGCCCTGACGTGTCCTTGAAGGGGTCGCCCACAGTGTCTCCCACGACGCTGGCCTTGTGGGGTTCAGAGCCTTTGCCCCCGTAGTTGCCCTTTTCAATGTACTTCTTGGCATTGTCCCAAGCCCCGCCAGCATTGGCCATCATTATTGCCAAGGCGAACCCCGTTGCCAGGCCGGCGATGAGCAGGCCAATGACCCCGGGCACGCCCAGGACAATGCCGGTGAACACGGGTACCATGATGGCCAGCAGGGAGGGCAGAATCATCTCCCGCTGCGCGCCCCGGGTGCTGATTTGCACACAGGTAGCGTAATCGGGTTTGGCCGCGCCCTCCAGGAGGCCGGAGATTTCCCTGAACTGACGCCGTACCTCGTTGACCACGAGGCTCGCCACTCGGCCCACTGCCCGCATGGTGAGGGCAGAAAAGACGAAAGCGGTGAGACTGCCAATCATCATGCCCGCGATGACCTTGGGGTTCATCAGGTGCACCCCATAGAAGGCCATGAAGTCGGAGAGAGTGGCCTGGGAAGCAAGGATTTCCCGACCCTGGAGGTTCATGACCGCCACCACTTTCCCATTCACCACCCGGCCCATCAGGGACGTTCCTCCCCCAAAAGTCTGCACTATGCCCTCTCCGAACTTCTGGGCCAAGCGTTCCAGGCCAATGCGCACTTCTTCCAAATACGCCGCCAACAGGGCCAGTGCGGTCAGGGCGGCCGAACCGATGGCAAACCCCTTGCCGGTCGCGGCGGTGGTATTGCCCAAAGCGTCCAGGGCATCGGTGCGCTCTCGGACAATGGGTTTCTGGCCGCTCATCTCCGCGTTGCCGCCGGCGTTGTCGGCAATGGGGCCATAGGCGTCAGTGGCCAGGGTAATGCCCAGCGTGGAAAGCATGCCCACGGCCGCAATGCCCACCCCGTACAGGCCAAAGGCAGGGGCATAAGTGCCCAAAGCCGCACTGAACCCACCGGCCGCCCCGTAACTGATGAGGATGCCCAGCACCACCGTCACCACGGGCACCGTGGTGGACAACATGCCCGTCGCCAGGCCTTGGATGATAACCGTTGCCGGACCGGTCAGGGCTTGCTCCGAAATGGCTCGGGTGGGCAGATAGTTGTCAGAAGTGAAAAACTCCGTCGAATAGCCGATGACCACTCCTGCGGCCAGACCAGCCAGGATGGACCAAAACACGCCCTGGAAGTTGGACGGCAACATCATTCGCACCAGGAACCAGGAAAACAGAGCAATCAGCGCGGAACTGGTGTAAATCCCAATCCGCAGGGCCCGGAGCAGTTCCCGCTGGGAAGCCTCCTCCCGGGTGCGCACCAAATAAACGCCCAGAATGGACAAGATAATGCCCACTCCAGCAATCGCCATAGGCAAGGCGAGGAAATTGATTTGCCACTTTAAGGTGTCCTCGCGGATGACCCCAGCGGCGGCTACGCCCAGGGCCATGGTGGCCAGGATGGAACCGCAGTAGGACTCGTAGAGGTCGGCCCCCATGCCAGCCACATCGCCGACGTTGTCCCCCACGTTGTCGGCAATGGTCGCCGGATTACGGGGGTCATCCTCAGGAATACCCGCCTCTACCTTTCCCACCAGGTCGGCTCCCACATCGGCCGATTTGGTGTAGATACCTCCGCCCACGCGGGCGAAGAGGGCCTGAGTGCTGGCTCCCATTCCGAAGCAGAGCATCGTCACCGTGATTACTTCCAGGGAAAGGTGCACTGTTCCTCCCCGACCCAAGAAAGGCCACACCGTTGTCACCCAAGGAACCAGCCGATACAATATCAGGAACCACAGACAGATGTCCAACAGGCCAAAACCCACTACTATCAGACCCATGACTGCCCCACTGCGCAGAGATATTTGTAGGGCCTTGTTCAGGCTTTCCTTTGCCGCCTGCGTAGTGCGAGCACTGGCGTTGGTGGCTGTCTTCATGCCCAACCACCCGCAAAGTCCGCTGAAGGTGCCGCCGGTCAGGAACGCAAAGGGCACCCACTTTGACTGATAGCCCAGCCAAAAGGCCACCAGCACCAGCAGGCCCAACAGGACGGCGAAGGTAAGGGCCACAACCTTGTATTGTTGCCGCAAGTAAGCATATGCCCCCTCCCGCACCGCGCGGGCAATCTCTATCATTTTCTCCTCACCTTCCGAGTGTTTCATCATGTTCCGATAGAATAGGTAAGCGAACCCCAGCGCCAACACGGCACCGACAGGGGCAATCCACCATATCCCCGGTAGGGGTAAATCAACCGTGCTTTTCATTTCCACTCCCATCTTTTGCTGGTCACTTGCTCCTTTTGGACGCAGGGGCTTCAGCCCCGTTAGGCAGCATTAAAGTGCCTGACTCCTGAAGATTACGAACCCAACACATTGACCAATTCGTACAGGGCTCGGTCTAAGGGTTTCTTCTGCTGCCAGGCTATTTCCAGGTCGGCCAGCACAATTTCATTGGCTCGCTGACACACCATCTTGGCCGTTTCCCCGGCCCGCAGGGCTTCCACCGCCGCGGCTCCACACCGGCTCCCCAAGACCCGGTCATCCACGGTCGGCGAGCCGCCCCGTTGGAGATGGCCCAATACGGTAGCCCGGGTTTCTGCCCCGGTACGCTCGGCGATTAAACGAGCTACTTCTACCCCCGAGGCGGCACCCTCGGCTACGACGACAATAAATGACCGTTTGCCCCGTCTCTTACCCGCCTCCAGACGGGTGCATACATCCTCCCCGGTGAACTCCGGGTACTCCGGAACCAGCACCGCTTCTGCTCCCCCGGCTAAGGCCGTCTCCAGGGCGATAAATCCGGCGTGGCGACCCATGACTTCCACCACGAAAATGCGCTCGTGGGAATCGGCGGTATCCCGAATTTTGTCAATGCACGCTACCGCCGTTTCCACCGCGGTGTCAAAACCGATGGTGTAGTCCGTGCCGGCGATGTCGTTGTCAATAGTGCCCGGCACTCCGATAACCGGCACTCCCCACTCCTGATGAAGCAGCCAAGCACCTTGGTAGGAACCATTCCCCCCAATGACAATTAGTCCCTCAATGCCCTGGGCCTCCAAGGTCCGATAGGCGCGTTCGCGTCCTTCAGGGTGGAAGAACTCCGGGCAGCGTCCGGTGCGGATAATCGTCCCTCCACGGTGGATAATACCGCTGACTGAGGAGAGGTTCAATTCCCCCGTTTCCCCAGCAATAAGGCCTGTATAACCACGGTAAACTCCCACTACTGTGAGACCACTATGGATGCCTGCTCGTACTACAGCCCGCAAGCAAGCATTCATACCAGGGGCATCGCCTCCGCTGGTCAAAACGGCTATTTTCTTCATGCACGCCTTTCTACCCTCTGAGGCGGAATTTTGGCTTAGGTTCGTGCCAACAGCCTCCCCCCACGATACAGCCATCACACGGCCACTTTCCCTCCCCGCCCGCAGGCCCCCCTTTTGCTTCCCCCCGCATGCGGCCCCCCCTTTTGCTTCCCCCCGCATGCGGGGGGAAAGAGGGGGGGCATCCTGCATCCAGTATCCCACATTTCGGCTTAATTGTCAAATTTTCGGCATTGACAAATTGTGGCTTTTGCCTTACAATGTTGGTTAGTTTGACTGAGAAATCGAAGGGTGTCGGAGGGGAAACTAATGATGTTGCGGGGATTAGTTCGCCGTCTGGGGGAGATTTTCTCCGGGCGGACGGTTGACGATGAGTTCTTCGACTACTTAGAAGAAGTGCTGATTCAAGCCGATGTAGGTCTGGATACCACTCTCAAACTGGTGGAAGGACTGCGGGAACGAGCCGCGCGAGAAGGCTGGCGTGACTCGGAAGTGGTAGAGGGCTATTTACGTGACGCCCTGGTAGAGATTTTAGAGCGACCGGAGGCGAGGCTACGGGTGTCCTCGGAACCACCGACAGTAATTCTGGTGGTGGGGGTCAATGGAACCGGCAAGACCACCACCATTGCCAAATTGGCCTACCGCTTAAAAGGTGAGGGGAGGAAAGTTCTGCTGGCCGCTGCTGATACTTTTCGGGCAGCAGGCATTGACCAACTGGAAGTCTGGGCCCAGCGGATAGGGGTGGGCCTCGTTCGTCAGCAGGAGGGCAGCGACCCCGGGGCAGTGGTGTTCGATGCTATCCAAGCCGCCCGCGCGCGCGGCGTGGATTTCGTCATTGCCGACACCGCCGGGCGTCTGCACACTAAGCGGAACCTCATGGAGGAACTCAAGAAAATCGGCCGGGTGACAGAGCGGGCTTTGGGCCGCCCCGCTGACGAGGTGCTCCTGGTGTTAGACGCCACTACGGGCCACAATGCGGTGACGCAAGCCAAACAGTTCCGCGATGCCTTGGGCGTGACCGGCCTCATCCTGGCCAAGATGGACGGCACCGCTAAAGGAGGCATTGTCCTGACTGTGGTGGACGAACTGAACCTGCCCATTAAGTTCTTAGGGGTGGGCGAAAAGCCCCGAGATTTGGTGGATTTTCAACCCCGAGCGTTCGTACAGGCCCTCTTCGAAGGCCCCCCTCCACTTGACCGGGAGGGGAGTAAAAAAGACCTTATCCGTTAGATTGTTCCCCCAATCTGGGCTAATCAGCCTAACCCGCCTTGAAAATTGCTAAAATAGAATGGGAGAAAATACCATGAATGCCGAACGACCGTCTAAGGGAGAAACCCGCGTGCCAGGTTATCTGCTCGCCTGGCTGTTGATTTTGTCAGTTCTGGTGGTACTGCTAAGCATAAGAGCCTTCTGGCCTTCCAGGCCGGCCGCTCCCCCCGCGGTGGAGAACGTTTCCCCGGCCGAGCCGGCCCTGGGCCGGGAGGCGGGTTATTCCACCCTAACTGCTTTGGAAGCGGCCTTTGCCGACATCGCCGCCCAGGTCAGCCCGGCGGTAGTAAACATCCGGGTGGAACAAGCAGCCACAGAGGATAAAACTCCCTGGAGCGAAAGTCTGGAGGAGTTCTTCCGCCGGTTCTTTGGAGAAGAAGGGCCATTTTTCTTTCACCCCGACCGTGAAGACTTGGCTGTAGGGTCTGGCATGATTTTCCGCCCCGACGGATACATCCTCACCAATGCCCATGTAGTCCACCAGGCCAAGCGCATCGAGGTTAAACTGGCAGGTGAAAAGAAACCTGTGGAGGCCCGTTTGTTGGGCAGCGACCCCCGCACGGACTTGGCGGTCATTAAAGTGCCTCGGCGCAACTTACCCACGGTCAAGTTCGGCGATTCAGACCGCGCACACGTAGGCTCTTGGGTGTTAGCCATTGGCAGCCCTTACGAGTTCGAATCCACGGTGACCGTGGGCATCATCAGCGCCCGGGAGCGAGAACTGCCTGACCCCCGCCTGCGGGGGATTTTCCATCGCGACCTGCTCCAAACCGATGCCTCCATCAATCCCGGCAATTCCGGGGGGCCCTTGGTCAACAGTCGGGGCGAGGTAATAGGGGTCAACTTGGCAATTTACTCGCCCTCGGGAGGTAACGTGGGCATCGGGTTCGCCGTGCCCATCAACACCGCCAGGGAAATCCTGGATGAACTCATTGAGCGAGGGACCATTGAGCGAGGATACCTCGGCGTGGCCATTGAACGACGTGACTCAGAAGTGTTAGAAACCCTCTACGGGGTGCGCGAAGGAGCCTTAGTGACCGAGGTTAGAGAGGGTTCCCCGGCCGAAAGGGCTGGTTTGCAGGCGGACGATGTCATTGTGGAGTTCAACGGGCGGAAAGTATCCACGCCGGAGGAATTGGTAGATGTGGTAACTGCCACCCGACCGGGGACGGAAGTTACTATTACCTTCCTGCGAAACCGAAGGCGTCTTACGCGCCGGGTTACCGTAGATGCCCTGCCTGCGGAATTGGGAGGCGCAGCCAAACCGGAGAGAAAGTCTCGCCGAGCAACGGTAGCAGCAGGGGAGGAAGATTTACTGGGCCTGACGGTGGTAGAAATCACCCCCCGGTTGGTTAAGCAGTTTCGCCTCCCCCAGCACGAAGGGGTGCTGATTCGCGGTGTGCAACCCGATTCACCTGCGGACAAAGCGGGCCTGCCTGTGGGAAGCATCATCACCAAAATACGCAGCGCCCGAGGCACTTGTCCCATCCGGTCCTTAACTGATTACCGCCGGGCCTTACGAGCCGTGCAGGGGCAAAAATATTTAGACATTACCGTAGTTTTCCGCCTGCGGGGAGAAGAGCAGAGGCGGATATTTACGGTGGAGATGAAGTGAAGGGGAGAACGGCCAATTTAAGCCGTCCTCTCGTCCTCGCTACTGACCCCACATCGGCGGCGGCATGGGCCCCTTGCGGAACCACTTCACATGCCCATCACAATACAGGAGGTTCATGCCATCGGTGTGGTCAAAGCGCCGGGTATCCCAGCCTCGGCCAGCCGAGCCATGAGACTCCCGACCCGCATGGCCCACTCCGCAGGTCATAATGCACCAGTCCGTCACCTCGGAAACGAGAATGGTCTCCGCGGGGAACCTGATAACCGAGTCCTTCTTGTTCGTGATGTTGGTGTCTATAACCACCACGTACATACTACTGCTCCCTGCGGGTTGCCTGAATCTCCCGGGCAATCTCCTCCGCCGTCAACTGGTTTAATCCCACCCGCACAGCCTCAGCCTGCACCGCATTCAAATCTGCATGGAGCCGTTCTCCTAAGATACGACGGCGCAGTTCTTCAAAGGATATCCGTTGACCGGGTTGTAAACCGTACTGCTGCATGGTTTGGAAATCGGGAACCACTACTGTAATATCTGGCATAGTCATCACCTCCCTGGTTTCGTTCCTACTCCGGTTGGCAATATATCGTAACTTCACCGGGGCGTCAAGACCCACAGGCACGTTTGCGCCGGCTCGCTGAGGTTCCCCGCCGCATCCTTCACCCGCGCCCACACGTAAACCACTCCCTCCGGCACCGCGGCCAAAGGCAGGCCGAGCCCCGGCACCCAGCGCGAGGGAGGAGGCTGGGGACTAAAAGGCCGCTTCGCTACCGCCACTTCCGCCCCCACCAACTCCGTCGGCTCCTCCGCCGTCCATCGCAGCAAGCCGTCCCGGCTGACCAGGGGAACGAAGTGGAAGTTGTCCAGGTAATAAACCGTCCCCGCATAGTTCCCCGGATGCCGCTTGAAGCCAAAGCCGGAGCCGCCCGTCAGGAGCATCATTCTGACGATGTAATGGGGTGCGGTGGGGTTGTCGCGCCGGAGCATTTCGTAGAGGTTGAACTCCGCATGGTGCCACTCCCCGTCAGCCACGACGTTGGGCACCTCGCCAATTTTGGGCAGTTCCCGGTCGTGGTCGGTGAACTCGATGCGCTTGTACCGTCCGTTGACCGAAAGGATGAAGTCCACCCGCAGGCGGGGAGGGATTTTGTAGTCGAACTGGACCAGGCGGTATTTGCCCGCGTCGAAGGGAGTGCGGCGGACGAAACAGCCGAAACTGCTGCCGTTTTGGCGGCATTCCAAGCGCAGGCTGTAGCGCCCCGAAGCCGCAGTTTCATCGGTTCGAGTCAGAAAAGCACCCGTAAGGCCGCCGAAGGGTGCCCATTCGTCCAGGCCCACCTCGAAAGTGCCCTCGCCCAAAGGTTCTATCCCCTCCGGCACCAGTTGGAGATGGCGCGGCGGCTCCCGGTCCTGAGATAAATCCACCGTCCAGGTCCATCGTTCCCTCCCGGTGCCCCCCTCCGACAAACTATGGCCCAGAAGGTCCGCCGCTTTCAGTTCTACCGCTACCCGTTCGCCATCCCGCCACTTTATTCCCGCGGCGGCCGGGCTGAAGATAAGCACCTGGGTCAGAGGGTCGTAGCGCAGGGCCGAGTGGTGCAGGTCGTAGGCCTTGCCCTGCACCCACAGGGTGACCGTTTCCGGGTCCAATCCCGCTCCCGCGTCGGTTAGCGGCACCCGAATTTCCACCGGACAGGCTCGCGCGCCAGGAGCCGGTTCGGGCAGCCCGACCTGAGGGGGCTCATTGTCCACCTCCACCCGATAGTGCAGGGGTGGTGACCATTGCCCCTCCCCCGTGCAACCCCGCAGGTGGAAATACCAGGTTCCCTGCTGTACCCCTTCGTAGACCATGCGCGGTTCCGAACCCTCCGGCTGTTGGTCGGGCACCGTATCCGGGCGCAAATCGAAAGTGTAACTGTAGGCGGTGAAGGTTTCTCCCTCCCCCGGCTCCCAGGTCAACTCCACCCGGCTGCCGCCCGCCCCGTAAAGGCGCAAGTTGTCCAAGTAAAACACCATCCCGGCCGGATTGCCGCCAAACCCACAGGACAAGTAACCCTCCTCATGCCACTGGGCCAGGAGAACCTGCTGGACGGTCAACCGGCGGGAAAGGGGAAAGACCTGGCGTAAGTAACTGAGCAAGTCAATGCGGGCATGATGCCATTGGTTGTCGGCCATGATGTTGGGCACCGGGCCCAGGAACTCCATTCGTGGACGGGGTCGCTGGGGCCCCGTAAGGCCCAGTTCGTAGAAGCGGCCCCGTAGCCGCAGCAGCAGGTTGATTTTCAACGGCGGTGGGAAGCAGTAGTCGAACTCCAACCAGCGCTGCCGTACCACATCAAACGGTTCCGCAATTAGCACCAGGCCAACTTCCCCGCCCGGATGAGGATTGAGCACCCGCAGGCACCTCCGGCCCAAGGCGGCGTTTGAAATTTCCAACCGGGTGAGGCGCACTGCGTCCGGGTCGGAAAGAGTGTACGGTCGGCAGGAACCCAAGTCACTTTCAAAGTCGTTCTCCAGCGCAGGATGAGTAAGGGAGGTCACCCGCAATTTGGTCCCCTCCTTTCTTTCCCCTGCGTGCGGGGAGATAGAAGGAGGTGGAGGATTGAGACGGCGAGGTGACAGGTTAGTGCCCCGCTCACCGGTCTCCGGTTCCCTCCCTCCTGCCAGGGGTATCGGTTCGCGGAGGCGGAAAAGGGGCTGCGTGGGGCGGAGTTCCTGTTGATAGTAAATCCGTATCCGAGCGACCATAAGTCCGTTGTTCACCGTCCACAGGGCCACCTGGCCGCCGGGCAGGGGGTCGGGGTCGTCGGCCTCCAAAACGAGCCGTCCGTCCACCAGGAAACTCAGATGTCCGCCTATCTTTCGGGCCTCCACCCGCCACCAGCGCCGATGTACGGACTCCATGGGCAGCCGGTCGGCAAAGGAAGGGGTGAGGGCCGAGGGAGCGGAGGTCTCTGCCAACACCTTTTCCCGCCGCAGAATCATGGTGCGCCGGGCGTTGTCTCCGCTGAAAATGAAACTGTAGCCACTGCTGAGGTTGCGCCCGTCGCCGCACAGGGTCAAGTTGAGGTCGGCGGGCCGATACTGCCACCGACCGCTCCAGGGGAGGCCGTGCTTGAGGGCCAGGTAGCATTCGACCGCCAGGTCGCCCACGAAGTGCCGCTTGTTCCAAACGATGGCCGGGCCGCTCCGGCGCAGTCCCCCGAAGAAAGACCAACTCGGCTCACAGGCAAAACGGTTGGTCACCTCCCATACCCCACCGCCGGGCATCCAATCTGTAGGGGCCTCGGTAAAGGTGTAATCGTAGACCTGAGCCTCAGTGATTGCGACCTTCGCCGGGTCGAGGCGCAGACCCTGCCAATGCACGCTGACCCGCGGCAAGTAACCCATTCCCTCGCCCCTCGTCCCTTTCCGCAAGCGTTTCTGGGCCGTCCGGGCGGCCTGGTAGCGGGGATTGAGGGCCAAGGCCCGGGCATACATTTCTGCCGCCAGGGCCGTTTGGCCCGTGCTTTCGTAGAGGCGACCCAACCAGTAGAGGGTGTCCACCGAGGTCGGCTTTTCCTCTAACACCGCCCGGAAATCCGCTTCCGCAGCAGCGAAGTGGCCCAACTCCTGCCAGCACCGCCCCCGCCAAAACCGCGCGGCCAAGTTCATCGGCTCCGCAGTCAACACCTCCGAAAAGGCCGCCGCTGCGGACACATACTCCCCGGCCCGAAAGAAGGCCAAAGCCTCTTTTTCCAGCGGCTGCACCGCTGCCCAGAGGCTCAACCAGCAGAAAAGTAGTCCACTCATTTCAATTCCCATCGCGTAAAGCGAAGCATAAGGTCATTTGCGCTTTACGTTCCCGGTTTTACGTTTTGCGGCTCGGCTGCCACCTGCAACACTGGTTCCTCGTTTAACCAGACCACTAACCTCCCCTCGTAACGTTCAAAACGAAATTGGGCCTCCTGAGCACCTGTTGGCAGTTCGCAGGCCCCCGCCGCCAGAGTTCGCTCGCCCTGTCGCAGGAAAAATTGCACCGCCCGGCTGCCGGCCTCTGTGACTACGGTGAGAGTGTACCCTTCCGTCAGGGCCTCCGCGGAGGGATGCAGGCCCACCGTAACCTGTCCATCGCGCCGCCCCACCTCCGGCAGGGTGAAGACCACGCTGCGGTCGCCGAAGAAGTACCCCTTGTGCAGCAGAGTCCCCAATTCTCTGGGGGCCGGCGTCCAGTCACCCCGGGGGGTGGCCCAGGTAGTCATGTAGGGGTCGCGGGCGAACGCCGGCGGCACCGTGGGTTTCGGCGGGGTGAGGACCGGAGAAAAGGTGACCAACAGGTTGTCAAAGGCCGCCTCTGGCGCCTTTTCGGCCCACAGGGCTATGCGTCCCTGCGGCAGGTCGTAATCCCAGGCCCGCAGGCACTCCTCACCTCCCACGCTCACCGTCAACCTCCCCCGCTGGACGTGGAAAACTACCCGCTGCCAGGTCCGGGGACGGCGACCCGGCCGTTCGGCAAGAACCCGCTCCTTTCCCCCCCGCACTTTGACCAGTTGCCTGGCCTTCTCCGTCCAGCGGAAGAGGTAAAAATCTTGCGCTCCACACCAATGAACGGCCAGGCCGACTGTGCCCCGCCCGGCCCGCAGGTCCACGCTGACCGTGTAATCGGCCCAAGTGGGCTGTCCTCCCACCAGCACCGCTTGCGACGTCTCCGGCTTAGCCCAACCCGACCCTGCGGTTAAGTTCCAGCGGCCGGCGGCCACTTCCCACCGACCGCGGCTGGGCCGGGCGAAGTCCTCCACAAACACCGGCCAGGAACGCACCTGCACATCGTCGAACAGCACTCCCCGTGAACTCGCGCTCCGGGGGCCGGCCGAGGAACCCAAGCCCCACCGAGTTGCTTCCCTTACTCTCTCCTTGCCCTCCGGCGGGGCCTCCGCGTACAGGCCCACCAAGCCTCGCCCGAGGGTGGGTTCGGGAACTTCGCACAGCGGCACGTCGTCCGCCCACAGCAGCACCCAGCCGCCGGAAACTGCCGCCCGCAGTTTGTACCAGGTTTCCACCTTCATCCCGCCGGGGAGTTCCACCAATACTGTCTCCCTGCCCCGAAACCGTCGGATTAACTGCTTCCTCCCCCCGTCTGGATGGTCTGCCGAGGACCAGCGGAACAGCAGGTAGTTGTCCTCATCCTGATAGTTGACCACCAACCCGGCTGCCCCCGTCCCCCGGCAACAGGCGGAAACTTCGGCCAAATAGTCGCTCCAAAACGGATAGCCGGCCACGGCCAGAGCCTTCCCCTGTCTCTCTCCGGGGGTGGGATAGGGCAAGGCCTTGAAGGAAAAGGCGTTGGCGCTGTGCTGGGTTCCGGCGCTGAAGGTGTTGTGCCGATTGTTGCGCCATTCTCCCACCACCACCTCCCAGGCGCCGAACTCCCCACCGGTGCGCATGAAATCGTCGGCGAAGAAGACTTCCTCTACCGGCTGCACTGTGGGTTCACTGAGGACCAGACCGCTGCCGTCAATGCTGAAACCCACTCGCCCTTCCGCCGGGGCAGGCCACTCTGCCTGGGCCACCAGCACCCCGTTGCAGAGCAGGCGCACCAGCCAGGCCCGACGCTGGAGGACCAAGCGCAACTCCTCCGGCGGCTCAAACCGCTGCAGGCGGCCAGCCACGCCTATCGGCTCCTCCCGCCCTTCCCGCACCCGCATAAAGGATGCCCGTTCCCGGTGCAAGCGCAGGTAAGCGTAGTTCTGGGCGTCCTGATAGTCAAACAGGAGGCGCACCTCACCCTTCGCCAGGGCCTCTGGCTGGGCCGCACAGGTAAGGCTCACATCGTAGGTCACACCCGGCGGCGCTTCTAACAGGTGATAGGTCGGTGCCGCGACGAATGCCACCGTTCCCGTCCACAGAATTAGGAAACGGAGTACCATCATAGCGTAAAGCGTAAAACGTGAATGATGATGGGCATTTAGGCTTCACATCAAGTTTGCTGACGGCGGAGCACTCATTCAACAATTATACTGGCAAGTTGCAGATTTGTCAAACCCCAGCCGCTTCCTGCTTGACCAGGAGGATTTCACCAGGTTACCATGGGGGTTGTGGAAGGAAATTTCCGTTCGGCCCTTGACAAAGGGTAATATTGCATGTTATAATCAAAACGGTGAACTTTGGCGAGCGGGGGAGGTCTGAGGAAGCAGGCGGTGAAGGAATGGCCTGATGACGTTTTGGTGCGCCGGGTGCAGGAGGGGGACCGGGAAGCGTTTGCCGTACTGCATGAGCGGTACTATACCTCTCTGTACCGTTTGGCCTATTTGAAATTGGGTTCCCGGGAGGAGGCCGAGGACCTGACCCAGGAGGTCTTCTACCGGGCCCTCAAGCACATTAAGTATTTGCGTCTGGTGGAAGGCCAGTCCGCCTATCCCTGGCTCCATCGTATCGCGGCCAATCTCATTGCCGATTACTACCGTTCCCCCGCCCGGCAAGTGGAGGTGCAGACCTGGCCGCCGGAGGAACTGGTGGCCTATCTGGAAAGCCGGGCCGATGAGGGCCCTTCGCCTTACGAGTTAGTAGTTCGGCAGGAGGTGCGGGCGGCCTTGCGGGCGGCCTTGCACCAATTGCCGCCCGACCAGGCCCGGGCGGTGGATTATCGTTTCTTCGGCGAACTGTCCATCAGAGAAATCGCCGCCGAAATGGAGCGGCCCGAAGGAGCAGTTAAATCCCTGCTTCATCGGGCTCTTCAAAACCTCCGGCAGCATCTAACTCAGACGGCAAAGGCGGCCAAAATCCGTAAAGTGATAGTGGAAACCTCTGCCAAGGAGCAGATTCATGAGCGAAGACCTACTGTCCCAATACGTCGAAGAATTGATTAAGGGCCGAGCCCCTTCGACGGCGGAATATGCCCGAAAGCATAACCTCACCGACGCCGAAACCGTGCGGCTAATGAAAACGGCCGCCCTGGTGCACGCGGCAGTGCAAAGCGTGCAGTCGGACCCCGCGGCCGAGGAGCAATCGCGGGGAACGATACAGGCCCAGTGGGAACACCTGCGGCGGAGGGGAAAGCAACCCTGGTGGCGGCAACTTTGGAATCGCTGGTTTGGAAATGGGCAAAAAAGGGAAAGAAACCCCTGAGCGGGGAGAAGCCATGGCCAAACAAATTAGAATTACGGCGGGGGACGTCAGCCAACAGGCAGAGTTAAATGAAACCCCAACGGCAGAGGCCATTTGGAACGCCCTGCCCCTGCGGGCCCAGGCCAACACTTGGGGCGACGAAATTTATTTCAGCATTCCCGTCACCCTGGAAGAAGAAAATGCCCAGGAAGTAGTGGAATTGGGTGATTTGGGCTATTGGCCGCCAGGGCGGGCCTTCTGCATTTTCTTCGGCCCGACACCCATGAGCCGGGGGGATGAAATTCGCCCTTACAGCCCGGTGAACGTATTTGGTAGGCTCTTGGGCGACCCTAAGGAGTTCAAGGGAGTCCCGCCGGGAGCAGAGATAATCGTGGAACGGGTGGAATGATAAGGAGGAACTATCATGCGAAAGCATTGCCAGGAAGGGTATGGGAAAGTGATGTGGGGATTGGTAATGGTGGGGCTGTGCGCTCTTGGTTGGGCTCAGGAAGAGCCGCCCGCGGAGGAGGGCGCAGAGCAGGTACAAGTCCTTGAGCCCACTAACCTGCCCCTGTACAACGGTAATTTGGAGGAAATGCAGGAAAAATGGCAGGTGGAATTGGGCAGTTGGGGCAGTGGTTCGGTGGAGGAAGTGGAGGAGTACGGGTTGGGAGAAGAAGGTAAATCGCTCAAAGTGCATACCCTCGGTTACTATCGAGGAGCACGGCTGGATTTCAAGAACCCCCCAGACATCAGCGAGTTCTTCCAGCGTCCCCTGTCCTTCTTGGAGTTGGAAATTGCCTTCTTGGAGCAACAGCCTGCGACTGGAGGTGTGGGGATGAAAGGGCCAGGCGTAGTGCCCGGAGGCGTTGAGGGTATGGGCATGGAGATGCCTTTCCCGGGAATGCCAATGCCCGGTCTGGAGGGTAGTCAAGCGCCGGGCAGGGTCCCTACGGGAGAGCCAGGAGCGGGATTGGAAGGTTCCGTGGCTCCTGGCATACAGCCGGGGATGTTTCCGGGAATGCAACCGGGGATGTTCCCGGGGATGCAACCGGGCCAGCAACCGGGAACCCAACCAGGCCAGCAGCCGAGAATGTTTCCGGGAATGCAGCCGGGGATGTTCCCGGGGATGCAGCCAGGGATGTTCCCGGGGATGCAACCGGGCCAGCAACCGGGAACCCAACCGGGAGCGCAGCCGGGGATGTTTCCGGGAATGCAGCCGGGGATGCAACCGGGAGCGCAGCCGGGGATGTTTCCGGGGATGCAACCGGGAGCGCAGCCGGGGATGCAACCAGGCCAACTGCCAGGAATGTTTCCCGGGATGCAGCAGGGAATGCCTCCCGGTCAGTATCCGGGAATGCCCCCTGGTCAATACCCAGGGATGCCTCCCGGTCAGTATCCCAGAGGGGTGGAAGGAATGCCCATGCCTGGGATGGGCATGGAAGGAGGCCTGGAAGGCATGGAGGAAGTGGGGGAAGAGGAAGTAGAATTGCCGGGAATGATGCCGGGCATGGTTCCCGGCGAGGGAGTTACTGGCCGGCCGACGCCAGGGGTAACTACCGGGCCCCAGCCTCCGGCGACCACGATGCTCCGTATTATGTTGGAAACCGATGAGGGCTATCTGATTCTGGAGGATTATCCCTTCGACTACCAGTTCCAACCTCTGGCCGAGGGGTGGACTCACCTTCTCATTCCTCTGGACCAGTTCCTCAACCCCCAGAACGTCACTCCCCGCCATCTGAAGCGGCTGGTGATTTTCGGAGACAATGAGGACGAGTTCTACATCGGACGCATTCGTTTCTTGACTGACGATATCCCCATCATCTTGCAGTTTGTCGGCCCGCGAGAGGTTACGATAGCAACAGGAGAAGAACACACCTTCCAAGTAAATGCTAACGGCGGAACGGCGGAATTGCGCTACAAATGGGATTTTGGTGACGGAAACCAGACCCAGACGGAGGAACCCACGGTTAAGCACACCTATGAAAAACCTGGCAAGTATCGGGTAACCGTCACGGCCATTGATAAGGGAGGAGTGAAGGAAAGCGTTAACGACACCATTATCGCCGTGGTGGAAAAGGGTTGACAACTGTTCAACAACGTGGTATAAGATAATGACTGGTGAGGACCA
>DTZQ01000022.1 GCA_012961305.1 Armatimonadota bacterium
AGGCTTGCGGCGCATTCTGCAAGAGGTGCAGCCGGAGGAACTGGCTGAGGCGGTGGAACCTGCGGCTTTACTCCAAGCCCTGGTCTCCCGTATGGGCCGAGAGGAAGTAGAGCAGTTGTTGCGAGAACTGGTTCCGGAAGGCGCCAAAGGAAATGGAGGAACGTCTCCTTCCTCCGAACGGGAGTGAGGTGGTGGGCGGAAATCAATGCTGCTCTGGGGGTGGCAAAGGGAGCAAACTTCGGCCATCGGGTGGTGGTCAAGGATGGAACGCCGAACATGGGTAGGTCCGGTATCTACTCCATCCGCAGGGCTTCGGCAGGGGGCCGCCGAGCCGCCAGGCGGGCTGGAAATAGTCCCGCTCCCAAAGCCGCCAGTATCACCAGCAGGAAGGAGCGTACGAATACTTCCCCCGGCCAGGTGAACAGTATTGTCCAGCCGAAAAATTGGCGGTTGATGACCAGAATGAGCACCGCGGCCAGCAGTATTCCACAGCCTAAGCCGATGAGGTAACTCAGTCCTCCTATCAGCCCTGCCTCCCACAGCGTTATCCGCCTGATTTGCGCCGGCGAGGCTCCCAAAGCCCGCAGCAGTCCCAGGTCCCGTCCCCGCTCCAGAATCAGCGCCAACAGCGTATCCACAATGCCCAACACCGCTACCACTAAGGCGATGAATTGCAGCGCGTAGGTGATGGCAAAGGTTTGGTCGAAAATGCGCAGCACTTCTGCCCGCAGTTCCCGGTTCGAGGTAATCAGCAACTCGTGTCGTCCGGCGAACAGGCGGCGAATTTTGGCCGCCACTTCCTCCGGCGATGCGTCCGCCCGCAGGCGGAGGGCCAAACCGTCCACATGTTCATCCTGCCACAGCCGGGTGAACACCTGCCGATGCAGGTACACTATGCCAGCGTCGCTGCTGTAATCGTAGCACACGGCCGCCAGGCGAAACTTCCGCTTCCCCGCCGGCGTCGGCAGGGCGACGTACTGCCCCTCCCAGGCCCGATGCTTGCGGGCGAAACTCTCTGACACGATGAGTTCCCCTTCGGCGAAGCGCCGGGCAATCTCCGCCCGGTTGCCGTGCCGAAAGAGGAAACGGTCGGTGTGGGCCAGGTCGCCCACTTCCACCGCGGCCAGAAACACGGGTTGTCCCTCCCACTCGAACCTCACGCCCCGTAAAGTGTCCGCGTATTTCACCTCCGGCAAGGCCCGTACTGCCTCCACTACCTCGCCGGGCAAATGCCGGCCGGTTCCTGCCGCGAAGCCGGTGCCCGGGGAGAGGTAGAGGTCGGCAAGGGCCGTCTGGCGAATCCACAGGTCCACCGTGTAGCGGAAACTGCGAATCATGACCGCCAGCCCCAACAGCATGGCCAGGGACACCATCAGCGCGGCGATGACCACGGTGGTACGGCGCAGGGCGGCCACCAAATTGCGCCCGGCCAGGCGGCCTTCCACTCCGCCCAATAACCCCAGAAGGGGTTGCAGAAGCCGTTGGAGTACCACGGTGGCTGGAGGGGTCAGGAAGGCGAAACTGCTGAGGATGAGCAGAGCAGCGGCAAAGCCGCTGTATTTCCACCGGGCCGTCACGGGGGGCAGGCAGAGCATTCCCGCCAGCAGCAACAGGGTTCCACCCCAGCCGACAAAATGCCTTAGGCGCAGACGAACCCGCTGGTGCACCGTACCCATTTGTAGGGCCTCCCGTGGCGGCACCGTGGCCGCTTCCCAAGCCGGCAGCCAGCCGGCGACCAGGGCAGTCAGCACTCCCAGGGCCATTGCCCCGATTAGGCGTCCCGGAGGGAGGACCAGTTCCTCGGCCACCACCGTGAGGTACAGGGCCGAAACCGTGCGGGCCACCGCCGCCAGAGTGTAGCGGGCTAACAGAATGCCCAAACCCAAGCCCAACAGCGAACCCCCGAAACCGAACAACCCCGCCTCCAGCAGAAACAGGGCCAACACCAGCCTCCGCTGGACTCCCAAGCTGCGCACGATGCCGATGGCTCGGCGACGACGTAACACGGCGATGGCCACGGAGTTGTAAACCAGAAACATGCCCACGAAAATAGCCAGGCAACTGAGCGCGGTGAGGTTCAGCCGAAACGCGCCTAACATCTTTGCCACCTGCTCGCTGCGGCGCCGGGGGCGCTGCACTGTGGTCTCTGGGGGCAGAAAAGCCCGCAACCGCCGCGCTACAGCCTCGACCTCTTCCTCTGGTACTATCAGGTCAATGCTGTCCAATCGCCCCAGCCGCCCGAAGGCTTCCTGCGCTGTTGCAATGTCCATGACCGCCACCCGGCCGCTCATGGCTTGGCTGAGGGGCGCGGTGTGAAACAGAGCGCAAATCTCAAAGGGTAGGGTGCGCGTGCCCGTTTGGAGGTGCAGGGTATCCCCCACTTGTAAATGGTACTCCGCGGCGAAGGAGGTGGAAAGGGCTAAAGTGTGCGGGTCTAAAAGCAGTTTGAGGGCTGCCTCCGTAGTGAGCCCTTCGGCGGTGAAATCGTAGGCGCGAAACTCCGGTTCCCGCAGCAGGTCCACCCCCAGCACCAGGAGCGTCTCCGTCGGCTCCCTGTCCCAGAGGGCATATTCCTCCAAACGCGGCGCGGCGGCCAGAACGCCCGGCGTGTGGGCGACCTGGGGAAACACCCGTTCGTCCAGTCCGTCGCTGCTGCCCACGATTTGCAGGTTGGCCCGACCAGCGACGGCCTCCAAGGTGGTGCGGAAAGCCCGCAGCACGCTGTGATTGGCGATTTGTACGCTGACAAATACGGCAATGCCGAGCGCCACCCCCAATACACACAGTACTGCAGCACTCAGGTGCTCTCGCCAATAGCGGCCGGACAGGAAAATCCACAGGAGACGCATCGTTCACCGTTGAGGAAACTGTCAGTTGGTCAATGAGTCATCCTGCCTTTGGAAGCAGGCACTTTAGTCTAACGGGGCTGA
>DTZQ01000023.1 GCA_012961305.1 Armatimonadota bacterium
ATCCTTAGGCCGGTCTTCGGTCTCCCATCCCTTAACTCATTGGTCCTCACTGGTCATTATCTTATACCACTTTGTTGAACAGTTGTCAACCCTCATCCAGAGTTAGTGAACAGGGATAGCAGTCCTGGTTTCAGTCAGTTTCCAACCGACTTGGTAGCGGTAGCCCGGTATTTGAACGGTGTCGGGAACTTCCCAAATGTCAAATCCCGAAGACGGACATGAGGAAGCCTGGAGGATGAAATATCTGCTCGTTAAACAGGCCAATCCAACTACCTTGCTGGTAGGAGAAATCCCTGTCCCACCCCTAAAACCAGTGTCAGGCCTTTGCCCTCAGCAACCTCATTTAACACCAGTTTAGGCTCGATAGTTTCTTCGCCCAAATCTAACATCAAAATTATACCACAAAATCGCTAAACTGTCAAATGAAAACGGGGCGGGAAGGGTTAGGTCCGGGTCCATTTCCAGGGCCGATGGTGGGGGAAGATGATTCCGTACAGCAGGGCAATAATGAACATCAGCAGGGTGTAATAGAAAAGGGCACTTCCCGCCTTGCCCCAAGTGGTGTCCAAGCCGATTTTGAACAGGTATACCTGGCTCAAGACCACCGCCAACAGGACGAAAGGCCAGGCCAGAGGGGGCAGCCGAGGCAGCAGAGGGTCTAAGATGAGCCACAACAGCCACAGACTGAGCCGCTGGGCCAGACTGACCACCAGCGTTCGGGAGAAGCTCACCTTCGGAATGTGGGCGATTTGGGTGGCCTTCCACAAAACGACTGCCGAAATCAACCACCATACCAGAAAACCGTACAGGGACGATGGGAACATGGCTCGGCCCTCCTTTTACCGCACCTTCGCCCCGGGGGCGATGTCGCTTTCAGGGATGAGCAGGACAATGTCCTCTCCCTCCTGGGCCGCCAGCAACATTCCCTGCGACTCCACTCCCCGTATCCGGGCCGGCTGGAGGTTGGCCACCACTACGATGAGTTTGCCCACCATCTCCTCCGGCGGGTAAATATGCGCCAACCCGGCTACGATTTGTCGCCGCTCCTCGCCCAAATTGATTTTAAGTTTCAAGAGCCGGTCTGTGCCTGGAACTCGCTCCGCCGCTTCCACCCGCGCGATGCGCAGGTCTAAGCGAGAGAACTCCGCGGGGGAAATTAACTCCGCTGGTGGTTTCACGCTCATGGGCTTTTTCTCCTCCCCTTGGGCCGCCTCCGCAGCTGCGGCGTGCAGGCGGGCCACTTCGGCCTCAATACGTTCGTCTTCGATTTTGGGGAAGAGGATTTCCGGCCGGTTGAGGGGGTGCCCTACCGGTACGAGAGGCTCTCCCGCCTTGTCCCAGGATTGTTCCTCCACCTTCCCCGGTAGGTTCAACTGCCGCCACAGTTTCTCCGCGGCGAAGGGCAGGAAGGGGAACATCACTACGGCCAGCGTCCGGCATACCTGCAGGCAGGTGTTTAGAATCGTTCCGCAGCGGGCCGGGTCAGTTTTGCGCACCTCCCAGGGAGCCTGCTGCTGGAAATAGACGTTCCCCGCTTGGGGCAGGTCCATCAGCGTCCGCACGGCTTTCTTGAACTCGAACCGCTCCAGGGCCTCGCCCAGGAGGGCCGGAGCGGTCGCGGCTGCCGCCAACAGAGCCCGGTCGGCCTCCCTCAGGGAACCGGCCGCAGGGACCTGGCCGGCGAAGTAGCGGTGGACGAAGGTCAAGGCCCGCTGCACGAAATTGCCCAAAGTATCGGCCAACTCCGCATTGTTGCGCTCCTGGAAATCCCGCCACACAAAGTCGCTGTCCGCCAACTCCGGCATGATGCAGGTCAAATAGTAGCGCAGGGGGTCGGGGTCAAACCGCTGCAGGTATTCGTGCAGCCACACCGCCCAGCCCCGGCTGGTGGAGAACTTGTCGCCCTCCAAGTTCAGAAACTCGTTGGCTGGCACCTCGCTGGCCAGCACGTAATTGCCGTAGGCCATACACATGGCGGGAAAGAGCAAGGCATGGAAGAAGATGTTATCCTTGCCGATGAAGTGAACCAGTTTAGTCCCCTCCCGGTCGCACCAGTACTCCTTCCATTGGTCTGGCTGTCCGATTTGCTCCGCCCATTCGATGGTGGAGGAGATGTAGCCGATGGGTGCGTCGAACCAGACGTAAAGGACCTTGCCCTCCCAACCCCGCAGGGGCACGGGCACGCCCCAGTCCAAATCCCGAGTTATGGCCCTATCCTGCAGGCCCTCGGCGAAGTAGTTGCGGCAGAAGTTAAGCACGTTGGGCTTCCAGTGGGATTTGTTCTCCAGCCATTCCTCCAATTGGGGTTGCCACTCCCCCAGGGGAAAGTACCAGTGGGTAGTCTCCCGCACTTCCGGGGTTGCACCGCTGAGCAGGCTGCGGGGGTTTTTCAACTGCCGGGGGTCTATGGCCTTGCCGCAACTCTCACATTGGTCTGCGTAGGCCTTTTCGTAGCCGCAGTGGTGACAGGTCCCCACTACCTGGCGGTCGGCCAGAAATTGACCGATTTGAGGGTCGTAAAGTTGCTGCTCCGTTTTCTGCTTGAGCAGGCCCTTTTCGTACAGGCGCAGGAAGAACTCCTGGGTCTGTCGGGTGTGCACGGGCCGGGAGGTGCGGGAGAAATTGTCGAAACTTATGCCCACGCCGGCAAAGGCCTCCCGAATGACCTGATGGTAGCGGTCAGCGATGGCCTGGGGAGTAGTGCCCTGTTTGCGCGCACTCTCCGTGATGGTGGTGCCGTACTCGTCGGTGCCGCAGATGTAGAGCACCTCGGTGCCCTTTAGCCGATGGTAGCGCACGTAAATGTCCGCCGGCAGGTATGCTCCCGCCAGGTGGCCCAAATGCACCGGCCCGTTGGCGTAGGGCAACGCGCTGGTAACTAACAAGCGTTGGTATTTCACCCTTGAGGCTCCTACTTTGCTCCCCGCTGCCGGTCAATCCCGTACCACAACTCTGGATGCCGGTCGAGGATGTACCGGTAGCGGTCAAGGCGCTCGCCCGTGCGTTCGTTGAACAGAGGTGTGCCACCCGTGTACATCGTATCTTTGGGGTCTCCAAAACAGTTGCGATTGGCCCGCTTAATCCAGCGGTCAATGCGCCGTTTCATGTACTCGTCTATGTTTAACCTTTTCATGGCCTTGCTCCTTTCATCCTAACTCCTTGTCCAGCACCTTCATCACCTCGCGGTAATCGGCCGGAAGTTCGATGGGCGGGTTGGCGTGGCGAGAAACCACATCCTCCAAACTTTTTTGGTGATACTTGACCTTCCACTCGGGGAACTTGAGGCCGTGGGCGGTGGAAATGACCATGACCCGGTCTTCCCGCTTAATAATTCTCCGGCGGGCCAGTTTAATGAGGGCCGCCAGGGCCACTCCCGTGTGCGGGCAGTTGAACAAGCCTGCCCGGTCGGCCCAAGCAGCGGCATTGGCCAATTCGTCTTCGGTCGCCTGCTCCACCACCCCGTTGAACTCCTTCAGTATCCGAATGGCCCGCTTGTAACTGACCGGATTGCCGATTTGGATGGCGGTGGCGATGGTCCGTTGGGCCTTAACTGGTTTGAACTCCTGGAAGCCGGTCAGGTAACTTTGGTAGAGGGGATTGGCTCGCGCCGACTGGGCGCAGCAGATGCGGGGCAGATGATTAATCAGGCCCAGGTCTCGCATCATCAGAAAGCCCTTCCCTAAAGCGTACACATTGCCCAGGTTTCCTCCGGGGATAATCACCCAATCGGGCACCTGCCAGTCGTCCTGCTGGACAATTTCGATGGCCACCGTTTTCTGCCCTTCAATGCGCAGGGAGTTGAGGGAGTTAGCCAGATAGATGTCTCCCCGCTCGGTAATTTTCCGCACTATTTCCATACAGCCGTCGAAGTCGGTATCCAGGGCCAGAGTCAGGGCTCCGTTGGCGATGGGTTGAATCAACTGGGGAATGGAGACCTTGCCCCGGGGCAAGATGACCACGGCCGGAATGCCTGCCGCCGCGCAGTAAGCGGCCAGGGAAGCCGAAGTATCACCGGTGGAGGCGCAGGCCACGGCCCGAAT
>DTZQ01000024.1 GCA_012961305.1 Armatimonadota bacterium
CCGCCGTGCCCCGAATGGTCACCCGATAGGTCGTCCCCCGCGCCAAGTTCCCCTCCGGAGTGAAGGTCAAAGTGTTGCCCCTCCAACTGAAGGTGCCTGGCAGGGAAGGCTCTACCGCGAAGGCGGTTTCGACTGAGGTCTGGTCCATCGCTTCCCTGAAAGTTACGGAAATGACTGTGTTCAAAGCAACGTCCTGTGTATCTCGGGGTGGAATGTGTTGAAACACAGTTGGCGGGGTGTTGTCCACAATGATGAGTTCCCCAACGGGGTCGCTGGAGGCGGAGATGCCTTTCTGGTTCATCAAGGCGACCGTGACTTCATAAGGCCCTTCAGGAGCCGTTTCGCTGAGCGGGACTTCATCGGTGCGCTGGAGGGAAATCCCTCCCCTCAGTCCTTCCTCTATGGTTACCTCGCCGATGGTCGTTTCGCCTTTGTAAATGCGCAAAGTTGCCCTCTGGGGGTGGGTTTCCGTGTACTCCCAACGGATAGTAACCCTCTGCCCCGGCTGGAGGTAAATCGGAGCGCCACTGTGGGGGGAGAGGACCTGACAGGTAGGTCGGGGGGTGGGATACTTTAGGGACACGGTTTCTCCTGGCGTCACTCCGAGCAAAGTTTCCAAAGCATAGCCGTTCCCTTCCACCTGCAAGCGATAAGTACCCTCTGGTATTTCGGTGAAAATGAAGTAACCCCGTGCGTCGGTAGTTTCCTGCCGCTGGGTGCCGTTGGACAGGGTGACGGTGGCCCCCTCCAGGGGCTGGTATCCTTCCGGGGGAGTAGGGTCCGAGGAGACTATAAGGGGTTCCAGCAGCCGGGCATGGGGGTAAGGGCTACTCGGCCCCAAGGACCTGGCAACCATCTGACTGCGGGACTGGAAACTGGGGATTCGTACCTCCGGGCCTCCTTCCTTAGGTCCTCTCTTTGAGACGGTGAAGGGGAGGGAAGCAAGAGACAGCCCCGTGGGGCGCAGGGAGCGGGCCCAGACCACCCAAGGAGGAGGAAACAGGGGCCCTTCGGCCAACCATTCCTTCGCCCGCTCCTCCCGCTGTACCTCCCGAAATACCCGTTCCACTTTGGGCGGGACGGGTTGGGGCAAGTCACCTGACTGGAACTTGGGCCAGCGACGCAGCAATTCCCGAAAGGTCTCTTTGGCCCTTTCTGTTTCGCCTAAGCCCACATAGGCGTAGGCCAGGTAGGCATAGGCCATTTGTTTATGCTGGTCCTTTTTGGCTTTCTCCTGGGCCTCCTGAGCCAAGTTTACGGCCTCGTCGAAACGGCCTTCCCAAAAGGCCTCCCAAGCCCTTCCAAGGGCTGCGGGCGGACCGGGTTCTTTCTTTTTGAACAGGCTGGCAAGCAGCCCAACTAAGGCCGCGCCTCCTATAATGGGCCAGAGGTCCGGTCCTCCTCCACCCCTTCCTTCCTGCTGGAGAGTGTACACATACCCTTCTACCGTGCCGGTGCCGTTCTGCCGAGTAGGAACGCCTCCCCAAGGCACTCGGTTTGGGCCATAGGCGGCCAGGCCGGCCCGACTCCAGAGGGACACCAGCACACTTAGGAAGCACACCATCACCCCTACGGCCACCACCTGTCGCCGAGACCTGCACCGGTTCATCGTTAGTCTCGCTCCCTTTCAAAATTTACGCTGACGCTCACCGGCTCGCCGGGCGTCACTTTTACCTTTTTGATTTTAATTTGGACTCCGTAGTGGAACTTCACCGTGTGGGGACCTGCCTCTACCTCCCGCAGGGTTAGAGGCGTCTCCCCCACTTTCTCACCGTCCAAGTACACTACGGCCCAGGGCCGGGCGTTGAGGTAGAGGGTGCCCTTCCCTGGTATTTGCCCCGTGAGCAGTTTCTGCATCTGCCGCAAACGACGTTGTTCCTCCTCTGTTAATGGCTTTCCCTGAAACACCCGGTTCAGAAGTTCCTGGGCCCTTTTCACTTCCGAAGGGGTCAGTTTACCCTCCTCCGCTAAGGACCGCAACCGTTCAGGGAAGTAGCGGTCAGGGACGAAAAGAAATTGGCCTTCCCAATCGCGGAAGTAACCGAACTGGGGGTTCTGTCCTCCCCCGGTTAACCTGGCGACCGCCGTTTGCAAGTACACCGCCAACTCCTCGCCTGTCACCACCCCGTCGCCGTTCTGACTATCGGCCAAGTTATATCGTAGCGCGGGGAGAAGTTTGTAAGTGAACGCACCGTGCCCCCAGATAGGTTTCTCTATCGCTTTTTCTCCCTTACGCCCGGCGGCAATAACCTGCTGCACCCGCGCCTTGGCTACTTTGCTCAAATAATCGGGAATGTTAGGCTCTATTCCCCGCCCTCGAGTCACCGCCAAGCCGCTATAGCAAGCGTCCACCAGGAAGAGTACGTGCTTAGCGGGTATGGCCATTGAGATGCGTTTTAAGTCATCCATCGGCAGGCAAGTGGGGTTATAGTCCAAAAACCGTGGCTGGTCCAAACGCACTTTGGCGTCTACCGGCACCAGAAAGCCCATCTCACCCCTTTCCGGGAGGGAGACTGTCTGGCCGTGACCAGAGAAATAGACGAGCACACGGTCGTCAACCTGTACACGGTCAGAGTCAGTCAGGCTGCTCAAGGCTTCTTCAATGGCTTCCTTCGTTGCTTGCTCGTCGCAGAGGGTGATAATGTGGTTCGGGGGAAAGCCGAATCGGTCAATCAGCAGACGCTTCACCGCCTCCACATCCTGGACGGCATAACTGAGGGGAGGTAGGTGATGGTAGCGGTTAATGCCGATGAGCAGTGCCCATGAGGTACGGTAAGGATGCTCCCCTTCTAACTCCTTGGGCAGACGCGGGATTACATCTACCCCCCGTTCCTCGCGGGCCGGCATAAGCGGACAGAGCAGAAGTCCCAACATGACCCCCCAGAGTACCCGGCGAACGAGGTCGTTTCCCATTTTGAGCACCTCCTTTGGCTGAACGATACCCCCACTAAGGAGGTACGCAGATGCGATTGACAACATTATATCAGACAATTTGCCCTTTGTCAAGGTTTCTCCCTATTTGCGCCACCTGAGACCTACCCAAGATTGAAATCTTGGGCTACGGTTACCCAGTCGGTTGGAAACCGACTAAACCAATTTTCGTTGGTTTGGTAAAGAGGGGGCTGGATTTCCTCTCCCAGAGCGAACTTAAGCCCGGCGGCGTTAAAGGGTAGTCTACCCCCTTTGGGTTGATGCTCTCTTTTCACTGCCAGGGCGTTGAGGGCGCAGAGTTTTTCGGGCTTTCTGGGCCTTCTCTGGGTCTCTGCGGTGCAACGGCAAAGCAGTTGGGTATCTCAACCCCATAGGGAGAGACCACCCCCGGGTGGTTC